>CAZYCG010000007.1:0-25421 GCA_964645865.1 uncultured Dehalococcoidia bacterium
ATTTACTTTAAGGAATATGTGTTCTCAGTTCAAAACTGCATTTACCTCTAGATATAAAAACAGCGAAGTTTTATATGCCTCTAAAGCTTTTATTAACAAATCCGTTGCCAAGATTGTTAGCGATGAAGGACTTGGTTTGGATGTTGTTTCAGGAGGTGAATTATTTGTGGCAATTGATGCTGGGGCAGATATGGAAAAAATTTATTTTCACGGGAACAACAAAAGTGTAGAGGAATTGGAATTTGCGGTAAAAAACAAAATCGGGAAAATAGTTGTAGACAACTTTTACGAATTAAACAAACTTAATGAGATTGCCCAAGCACAAGGAGTCTTGCAAGATATCCTGATTAGGGTATCGCCTGGCATTGATCCACACACACATGAAAAAACTACCACAGGGATACTCGATAGTAAGTTCGGATTTTCCATAGAAACCGGTGATGCTCTAAGAGCAATTAAACAATCAGAATTATTGGCGAATTTGACTTTTCAAGGAGTCCATTTTCATTTAGGTTCTCCAATATTTGAATTAGAACCTTATGAGCTTGGTATAAAGACAGTACTCTCTTTCACCAGCTCTAACAATATTGAGTTAAATGAATTTAGTCCAGGAGGTGGATTTGCAATTGGATATGTTCAAGAGGGATTGCCACCTTCTATTGATTCTTATGCTGAAATTATTACAGAAACTCTAAGTTCGACCTGTTCGAATTTAGGAATAAAGCCTCCTAAATTGGTAATAGAGCCTGGGCGCTCAATCATTGGAAGAGCAGGTGTAGCTCTATATGCTGTAGGAGCAATAAAAGATATACCAAATATTAGAAAATATGTTTCTCTTGATGGTGGAATGGGGGATAATGTAAGACCAGCGATGTATGACGCTAAATATTCTGCAGTTGTAGCGAATAGAATGGCGGATTATCCAAAAGAAATTGTGAGTCTAGCAGGTAAATATTGTGAGTCAGGTGATATTTTGATTAAAGATATAAAGCTGCCGGTTCTGGAAACAGGAGACATCATAGCAATACCAGCATCTGGAGCATATTCTCCATCTATGGCTAGTAGTTATAATTTGAACCCGCGACCACCTATGGTAATGGTTTTATCAGGTAAGGATAGATTAATTAGAAGAAGAGAAGAATATCAAGATTATTTGATATTTGATGCAATTAAATAATGAAACAAATTGTTGGAAACGACACTTCGATTTCAATTATAAATTCTTCAGTTAAATCAAATAACGTCCCACATGCATATTTATTTGAAGGGCCACCTCATGTTGGAAAATTAACTGCTGCTAAAAAATTAGCAATGACTCTAAATTGCAGTTCAGTCATTGATGCTTGTTCAAATTGTTCTCAATGTGAGCGAATTATGGATGGTACTCATGCCGATGTTGAAGTTATTGGGTTAAATGATAATACTCTTTTATCGTCTAGACAGGGAGTGATAACGATTGAGCAGATAAGAGATATTCAAAAAAAAACGGCCCTTAGTCCATTCGAAGGCAATTATAGAGTAATAATTATAGCTGAAGCTGATAATCTTACCCTGGAAGCATCGAATTGTTTGTTGAAAACCTTGGAAGATCCACCTGATGGAGTTGTAATTGTTTTACTAACAATAAATGCGGGTAACTTACTATCAACTGTCGTATCTAGATGTTTAGTGGTTCAATTTAAGCCTGTCAGTACTAATTTAATAAAAGATTATTTAGTTAATAATTATTCCGTAAGTGAAAAAGAAGCTTTTGAAATAAGTAGAGTTTCCAAAGGTTCCCCTGGTTGGGCTATAAATGCAGTTGAGAATGATGAAATTATAGATGGATTGAATAAAATTATTGAAAAAATTGATATGGTAATAAAAGGTGATTTGAAGCTGAGATTTGAATATTCTGATGACATGGTTAACTTGTTTAAAAAAGAAAAGAAATTAGCGAAAGAAGAATTACATCTTTGGCTAAACTACTGGAGAGATGTTTTGCTTACTAAAATAGGTGCAGATGAATTGGTAATACATAATTCCAGATTAGACTCTTTCAAGTTTTTAAGTAATCAAATGACTGCTGATAGTATATTTTTGGTGATAAAAAAGTTATTAGGCACACTAAATTTATTAGATAAAAACATTAATCCTAACTTGGCGATTGAACAGTTCGTGATTTCGTTGCCAGAGATTGCATCAGAAGCCAGTTAATCATCTAGGCTAGAATCTAATAATCTGAGAGCGAAATCAAAGTCATCTGGTATAAAATGACTTATATTTATGGGAGAATCGTTGTCCAAATACAGAAAGAATTTGACCGATCTAGATTTTTGCAAGGTAGATTCCATAGATTGTTGGATATTTGAAATTTCGCTCATATAATTAGATACGTCTTTAGAGGTATTTTTTGAGCCGATTTTTTGCGGTACGTTGTTTTGTATTTGTTGAGACACAGAACCGAAATCAAAGGTGTAGGCTAATCTAGTTACACTCATAACTACAATCATTGAAGCAATTATCCCAAATGTTAGGCCTAATAACATTCCGCCCAATTTATCTATAAGTGAAGATATTCCAAGTGTAACAAATCCTATCAATGGTTTTATTTTACCAATCGCATAATAGGTTGAGGTTATGCATATCATTAAAATACCGATGTAAATAATTACGCTGATCGATTTAACTACTGATAGAGATAAATCAAATTCATAGAAACGAGTTGATATATTGTCCGCATATTGCCCAGCTATGAATGTACCTAAATATATGCTGATTCCCACTCCGACAGCTCTGAGCAAGCCGATTTTCATTCCCAATAAAATAGACCCGCAAAATATTACAATAATTATTAAATCAAACCAATTCATATATTAATGATATAAGAAATAATTCAATCTGGGAATTCTTCAATGAGTATTGAAATTAATTTAATTTGTATTTATCTAGGTGGGTTTTGGTGTAATTTAAATATATGAAGTTAATTGAATCTTGATTATCCTTGTTTGTTGAAGTTGTAAGCATATTCTAAAGATAGGGTGGGTTTATTGATATGGAGATGTCTTCATCTTTTAGAAATAGAGCTAAAATAGTTTGGCTCTTACTTGTTCTTAACGTTATTACTTTTGTAATGTTAATGCTTGCTGGTGGCTCAACTGATACTGATGTGCTTGTCACGTTTGGAGCTTTATCGAGTAATTTGGTTTCAGAAGGCCAATATTGGAGATTTGTCACCTGCATTTTTCTCCATGCCAATTTGATGCATCTTGGTGTTAATGCTTTTAGTTTGTTCATATTTGGTCCAACCGCTGAAGTATTTTTTGGAAGGATTAAATTTTTGATAATTTATTTGATTGCTGGTATTGGTGGTAGTGCTACTAGCTATGTTTTTATAGAGCCAAGAAGTATTGGTGTAGGTGCCAGTGGAGCAGTTTTTGGCGTTTTAGGCTCTATAGCAGTGTATTATTATTTAAACCAACACATATATGGTAAATATGGGAGAGGCATGATGGCGGGTATAGGGGTAATTGTTTTGTTGAACCTCGGGTTTGGTTTTACTGTACAAGGTGTAGACAACTGGGCTCATATAGGAGGCTTGTTATTTGGCATATTAGGAGCATTCGCATTACAAAAGCATCGATCTGAATTAGGATTTGGTGTATTTGGCATTTATTTTTTTCGAATAATAGTTTTGGCATTAATTTTGATTGGAATTTTGGTGTTTGTGGGTAAAGATAATCCGGTAAATAGTCTTAATAAAGCTGAAGTTCTTTTTGAAGAAAAAAAATATGATTCTTCAATTAAGCAACTGGAAAAAATCCTTGAAGATAATCCCAATTGGGGTAAAGCTTATTTATTGAAGGGAAAAGTATTGAGTGAATATTTAGATGAATATGCTGGCAGAGATGATTTAATAAAAGCGGTGCGTTTTGGGGACAAAAATACGAGAACAGAAGCCGTAAAATTACTTTCAGATGCGGATAATTGATTTTGGTTTTATAAAATAAAGTTGATTATCAACTTGCGATGGACAGCGACCTGATTATTGAGATAAATTCAAGTCAGGAATAATTTATAATACAAAAAACTTTAGATATGAGAAATTTAACAGTAGGCGTAATTGGAACTTCAACTCCTACAAAAAAAATTGAAAAATTAGCGGAAGAGGTAGGCTATCACTTAGCAGGCAATGGGGTAGATGTCATTTGTGGTGGATTAGGTGGAGTAATGGAAGCAGTATGTAAGGGTGCAAAGTTGAATAACGGAAGAACTATTGGTATTTTACCTGGTTCTACACCAGATGACGCTAATATTTGGGTTGATAATATTATATGTACTGGTTTGGGCGAAGCTAGAAATTTGATAATAATAAAATCGAGCGATGCAGTAATAGCTATTGGTGGAGGATATGGCACATTGTCTGAAATTGGTTTTTCTCTTAAATTGAATAAACCTATAATTGGGTTACATACATGGGGATTGGAGCATCCAAATATGGATAAATTAGCACTAAAAACTTCAGATGATCCAAAAGAAGCAGTTTTGGATGCAATACATTTAGCAAAATCTCGACATGAGGTAAGCGATTGAGTCAAATAACTAAAATTGTTGGAAGAGAAATCATAGATTCTCGAGGAGAACCTACTATAGAAGTAGATGTTTATACCTCTGATGGGTCATTAGGTAGAGCAGCTGCACCGTCTGGTTCAAGTACAGGTAGCAAAGAAGCAAAAGAAAAAAGAGATAGAGATGGTAGGTTTTATGGTAAGGGGGTTTTGAAGGCAGTTAAGACTGTAGCTGATGAAATAGAGCCGGCTATAGTTGATAAATCTGTTTTTGACCAAGTTTATTTAGACGAGATATTAATAAGCATTGATGGCACACATGACAAAAGTAGGTTGGGTGGGAATACTTTAGTTGCAATTTCTTTAGCGATTGCCAAGGCTGGTGCCGCTAGCAAATCTATGCCACTGTTTAAATATCTAAATCAAGATATCTCTAAATTTTTGTTGCCATGTCCAATGTTAAATATAATCAATGGAGGACGGCATGCTGTGGATTCAGTCGATGTTCAGGAATTCATGGTTGTACCTGCTGGGTTTCAAACTTTTGCCGAAGCGCTTAGGGCGGGAGCAGAAATTTTTCAAGCATTAAAAGTATTACTTAGGGATAAAGGTATGATAATTGGCTTGGGTGATGAAGGGGGGTTCAGCACTCAGTTAGACTCTAACAAAGATGCTTTAGAAGTCATAGTTGATGCGATTGAAAAGGCAAATTATAAGCCTGGTAAGCAATGTTTTATAGCTTTAGATGTAGCTGCGACTGAACTTTTAGAGGGTGAATCTAACAGGTATAAATTTCATAGAGAAGATTTGTTGATGGAGCCATCTCAGTTATTAAATACTTATCGTGATTGGGTGTCCAATTATCCAATTATTAGTATAGAGGACGGATTCTCGGAATATGATTGGGATAGTTGGGGGTCGATGGTAAGAGATTTGGGAGGAAAAATACAAATAGTTGGAGATGACTTGTTTACAACTAATCCGAAATTGATAGATAAAGGGATAAAGCAAAATGTAGCGAATGCCGTTTTAATCAAACCTAACCAAATAGGTACCTTAACCGAAACTATTAATGCTGTAAGGGCAGGTCAAAAATCCAATTGGGGAACAATTTTAAGTCACAGGTCAGGAGAAACTGAAGATACATCAATTGTTGATTTGGCTATTGGATTAAATGCTGGGCAAATAAAAACAGGTGCTCCAAGTAGGGGTGAAAGAGTTTCAAAATACAATAAATTATTGAGAATAGAACAGGATTTGGGTCAATCAGCAATTTATAGTGGATTTCAAGCATATCAAAAATATGATTCGGTAGGCTGATAGCCGTAATATATTAGTTATTGTATTAAATTGAATTTTATATATATGGAGGTTTTATGGCTACGAAAATAGGAATTAACGGATTTGGAAGAATTGGGAGACAGGTTTTAAGGGCAATAATTGAGAGGTATCCAAATTCTCTTGAAGTGGTAGCAATAAATGATTTGGGTGATACAAGTACAAATGCTCACATGTTTAGATATGATAGCAATTATGGTATATATCCTGGGAAGGTAGATGTGTCTGAAAAGAATATTTGTATTGATGGAATGGAAATAAGTGTAATACAAGAACGTGAACCTTCAAAAATCAAATGGGGAGATTTTGGAGTTGAAGTAGTTGTTGAATCTACAGGGTTTTTTACTGATGCAGATAAAGCGTCTGGGCATTTGGAAGGCGGGGCGAACAAAGTTATAATTTCTGCCCCAGCCAAGGGAGAAGATGCCACAATTGTAATGGGAGTCAACGAAGATGTATACGATTCATCTAAGCATAATGTAATATCGAATGCCTCCTGCACAACTAATTGTGTGGCTAATATGGTGAAGGTGTTAGATGATAATTTTGGTGTTCAAAATGCACTGATGACCACAATACATTCTTACACTAACGATCAAAAAATACTTGATCAAGTACATTCTGATTTACGTAGAGCGAGGGCGGCTGCGGTAAACATTATACCGACTACCACAGGAGCTGCCAAAGCAGTAGGGTTAGTATTACCTCATTTAAATGGTAAAATTCATGGCATGGCTTTTAGAGTACCTACTCCTACAGGTTCAGTGACTGATTTAGTAGCGAATTTGGATGCAAAAGTTACTGTTGAGGATATCAACAACGCATATTCTAAAGCATCTGAGGGGGATTTAAGTGGAGTTGTGCAATATACGGACGAGCCTCTTGTAAGTAGTGATTTTGTTCGCAATCCCAATAGCGTAATTATTGATGGGCTTTCTACAATTATTCTTGAAGATAATATGGTTAAAGTGGTTGGATGGTATGATAATGAATGGGGATATAGTTGTAGGACTGCAGATTTAGCTGAATATATATCAGCAAGCTAAGTTAGAGGGAGATTATATTATTTGATAACCAATATTCACCGAGATATAATTAAGTTCAAAATATGTTGATGGAGTTATAGAAATGGCTACACAAACGAAAGTTTCTTCAGGTGACAAAAAAAAGACCGCTACGTGGACAGTCAAATCGGGTTTGGCACAAATGTTGAAAGGTGGGGTCATAATGGATGTTGTTACCGCCGACCAAGCTAAAATCGCAGAAGATTCTGGCGCTGTAGCCGTTATGGCTTTAGAAAGGGTGCCTTCTGACATAAGACAAGATGGAGGAGTTGCGAGGATGTCGGATCCAACTAAGATTATTGAAATCAAAAAAGCTGTTACCATACCGGTTATGGCTAAATGTAGGATTGGACATTTTGTTGAAGCCCAAGTTTTGGAAGCGTTGGAAATTGATTATATTGATGAATCTGAAGTTTTAACTCCTGCTGATGAAAAGCATCATGTAGATAAAAACGCATTTAATGTACCTTTTGTATGTGGTTGTAGAGATCTTGGGGAGGCACTTAGAAGAATTGGAGAAGGGGCCGCTATGATTCGAACTAAAGGTGAAGCCGGGACAGGTAATGTTGTAGAAGCTGTCAGGCATGCTCGAACTGTTATAGGAGAGATACGCCAAATACAATCCATGACTGATGATATGTTGATGTCAAAAAGCAAAGAATTGGGTGCTCCCTATGAATTAGTGAAAAAGGTTAGAGATACTGGTAAATTACCAGTCGTTAACTTTGCTGCTGGAGGCATCGCAACACCTTCCGATGCTGCTTTGATGATGCAATTAGGAGTTGAGGGTGTTTTCGTTGGTTCTGGTATATTTAAATCATCCGAGCCTACTAAAATGGCTGAAGCTATAGTTAAGGCAACAGCTCATTATAATGACCCTGACATTATCGCTAAAGTTTCTACCGGGTTAGGAGATGCGATGGCTGGTTTAGATATTGCAACGATGCCTGAAGACCAGCAACTTGCAACTAGGGGATGGTAATTGCCTAAAATTGGTATTTTAGCAATCCAAGGTGATGTTGAAGAACATACTTCGTCGCTAGATGAAATCGGGGCAGAAATTCAAGAAGTTAGATTGCCAGAGCATTTAGATGAATTAGATGGGCTGATTATTCCTGGGGGTGAGAGTACCACTATAATTCAATTAATTGATTTATATGGTTTGAGAAAGCCTCTGACATCTAAAATCCAAGCAGGTATGCCTACATGGGGTACGTGTGCTGGTATGATTGTACTTGCAGGTTCTTTAATTGATAAAAGACCAACTCCGCTCCATTTAATGGATATAGAAGTAAGCCGTAATGCATTTGGTGCGCAAATAGATAGCTTTGAAACGTCCATATCGGTTAAACATATAGGTGGCGACAAACTTCGTGCTGTCTTCATTAGAGCCCCCGTGGTGACTAAAGTTGGTGAAAATGTGGAAATTATGGCTGCGTTAGATAATGGTATCCCTGTGTGTGTTAAGGAGAAAAACATGTTGGCAACTGCTTTTCATCCGGAGTTAACCAAAGATACTAGGCTTCATCAATATTTTGTTGACTTGGTAAACATGAAGCTTGAGTAAAAACGTTTGTGAATATATAAAAATATTGGTAATTGTGTAACTAGTATGACCAATTTATTTAATTTCAAACATAGACATGCGTTTAATTTTAATACTGTGTGGCAAATAGATTCACTAGTACCCGCCTGGACAATTTTGTTTGATTGGATTTGCAGCAGATTTATTCGAAATGTGATAAAGACGAAAAGTAATACAAATGAGATTGAGTCTTTTGCAAAGATTAAACAAATAGGTGAGTCAGACAATTGGCAAATTTATGATATGATAACCCCTTCTTCAAAAGATGTTAATTTCGAGAAAACCCTTTTAAATTTAATGAATTTCGCATCCCGTTCAGGAGCAAATAGCATGTCTTTGTTGAGCGGTTCAATAAAATTAAGTGACAAATTAAAATCTTCAGGGTTTTTGAAAATTCAAAAAAGTTTTCTTTGTAAGTTTCAAGTTAAAGATATTAAACATATAGACTTTACAGACGAATTTAATATAAGAAAAAAGTTGGCTCGCGATCAACATAATATATTCAAACTATATACTTCCAATAAGAGTAAATCGAATATAGTACATACTTTGAATTTTGAACATTGGGATTCGCTAATAGCGAAATTTGATAATAGATTTAACGAGTTCGTTATTGAAGAAAATGGAATATTGACTTGTTGGTTTAGAATTAAATTTAACCCTGAAGTTGTAAAAGTTGAAATCTTGGCATATTCTAATTTGAACCGTAGGATAATTGATGCAGTGTGGCAAACGATTTCTAGTTTCGAAGCTCGGTTTATTTATTTTCTAATTTCTACCGAAGATGCAAGCGAAGAAAAATTTTTGTCAGAATATGGAATGCAGGTTATTAGTAAGTATGAATTGTATGTAAAATGGTTAACTAAATTTGTTGATAATCGAAAAAAAATAAACTCAAGGGTTGTTAATGCTGGTTAATAAACCTGTAAGTACCCTGAAATAATTGTAAAGGTTTGAGCTTAATATAAAATCCAATGGTAAAAGCGTCTGATAACGACATACATTCTTTGTTTTCTAAATTGCCGAGTAGGTTGGTATCTCTTTTAACATCTAATAATTATAGTGGAGATTTATTAGAAATAATTTTAGATCTTGGTAGAGATCCTGAGGCTAGATTTTCAGAGGAAACTGTAGTTTTTACTTCATTAGGTGCTACAACAGAATCAGATATCCAACACGTGGTATCAAACATTGGTGAATTTGGAGATGATAATAGAGCTGGAATTGAAAGGACGCTGCATAGAATTTCTGCGTTTCGAAATAGGAAGAACCGTATTGTCGGATTAACTATAAGAGTAGGAAGATCTGTACAAGGTACAATCAAAATAATCGAAGATTTGGTTGTTCAAGGTAAAAGTATTTTATTATTAGGAAAACCAGGTGTAGGGAAAACGACTATGTTAAGAGAGGTTGCTAGGGTTTTAGCGGATGATACTGACAAAAGAGTTGTGGTTGTGGATACTTCGAATGAAATAGCTGGCGATGGTGATATACCGCACCCAGGAATTGGACGATCAAGAAGAATGCAGGTTCCTACTCCTTTACTGCAACACTCTGTAATGATTGAGGCTGTTGAAAATCATATGCCTGAAGTAATCATTATCGATGAAATTGGAACTGAATTAGAAACTAATGCTGCGCGTACTATTGCAGAACGAGGTGTGCAACTAATCGCAACTGCTCATGGTAATACCATTGATAATTTGGTTTTGAATCCTACACTTTCAGACTTAATAGGC
This sequence comes from uncultured Dehalococcoidia bacterium, assembly GCA_964645865.1. Lineage (GTDB taxonomy): Bacteria > Chloroflexota > Dehalococcoidia > Lucifugimonadales > OSU-TB39 > OSU-TB39. Next base: position 10,274 of record CAZYCG010000007.1, read on the forward strand.
GGTATTCAATCTGTGACACTAGGAGACATTGAAGCTAAAAATCGTAAAACCCAGAAAACTGTGCTTGAACGTAGAAATCCACCCACGTTTGATATTTTAGTAGAAATACAAGATTGGCATCAAGTAGCAATTCATAATGATGTTTCTTTAGTAGTTGATAAGATGTTACTTGGAAACGAAACGGCTATTGAGATTAGGTCTATGAATCAGTCTGGACAAATAAATAGATCAGAATTATTGCGTAAATCTCCTTTAGGAAATAGGTCTGCAATCAAAGGAACAAGATCTTCTGATTTGTATTCTAATAACTACCAGGCTAAACCTGAAATCGAAATGCAAAAATTGACTGAAGATCAACACGAAATAAAAAAAGTATTTCCTTATGGTGTTAACAAAGGAAAGATTGAGCAGGTAATCAAATCGTATAATCTTCCAATTAGCATAGTTTCAAATGTTGACGAAACAGATTATATATTGACCACTAAAAATTTTTACAGAAGGCGAACAAAATTATTAAGAGATGCTGAAATAAAAGGTAAAACAGTTTACGTTTTGCGAAGAAATGCGTTATCTCAAATACACCAATTTTTTAAATCTTTAACAAAGATCAAATTAAATAATAAATCTAGTAAGGATTTGAATATAGTCGTCAACGAGATGGAAGAAGCTGTAAAAAACTTGAATCAAGGAGAGTCGTATTCTGAACTTGATCCGCAATCTAGCTATATAAGACGTATACAACATCAAATAGCAGAACAATATGGATTGGAATCTTCTTCAAATGGAGTGGATCCTGATCGGAAGGTAGTATTGTATAAACGGCCAACGCATAGAAAATTGTAAAAAATTATTTTAGGGGAAATTAATGTTTATTTCTTTCGAGGGAGTAGATGGAAGTGGTAAATCTACGCAAATAAATCTCCTTAAAATTGAGATTGAACGAAATGGATTTGAATGTGTGTTATTAGAAGAACCAGGTACGACTTTAGTAGGGTTGGAAATTAGAAAAATTCTCAAAGACTATGAAAAAGTAGGAGAATTGAGTTCTGTTACTGAATTGTTTCTTTTTGCAGCAAGTAGATCTGAATTAGTTGATAAAGAGATAAAACCTCTTTTGGCTAGACGGGAAAAAGTGATAATAGCCGATAGGTATATTGACTCCACTTTAGCATATCAAGGGTATGGGAGAGGATATGATACGGACAAAATTAATTATATCAACAATATCGTTACTCAGGGTATTAAACCTGATTTAACATTTTTGTTGGATTGTTCTCCATCTCAAAGTATTAGTAGAATAGACAAATCTGGAAGTAAAGATAGGTTTGAGTCAGAAGGATTGGATTTTTATCAAGCAATTCGATTAGGCTATTTGGAAATTGCCAAATTTGAGCCTGAAAGGCTGAAAGTAATTGATGCTGAGCTTCCGATACCAGATGTAGCTTCTAAAATATGGGAAATAACAAAAAATTTGATTAAAGAATATTGATTTTTTATTACAAATTTCACCAAAATTTCCAAAAATGCGTTTTTTTCGATTTTGGAATTTCTACTGTAAATTGTCCTGTATTAGGAGCACCTTCAATTATTGATTTTGGATTATCTGAAAAAATTTTCAAAGCAATGTTGTCTCCATATGAATTTGATACTTTTTTATAAGCCAATGATAATATTGGTGTTCTTGGACCTGTAGGTCTATGAGTGTCGGAAGCTAATGTATGCACTAATCCTTCTTTTAAATATTTTTGAGTGAGTTTTTCAGCTTTTTTGCCAAAAAGTCCTATGATGCTACCTGCTGTAAATTGAGTTAACATACCGCGACCAACAAAGTCATTCAGAATAGTAGGCGTGTTTTGAAATAATTCTAGTCTTTCAGGATGTGCCAATACAGGTATGTATCCTGCTAATTGCACTTCAAATAATACTGTTTCAATAAAATTTGGTTTTCCAAAAAATGGTAGCTCAATCAAGGTATACTTGGTTTGATTTAGAGTCAGTGATGTACCATCAAATAAGGCTTGTGGTAAATCTAGGCTTATGTGGTTTTCCATGCCTGTACCTATTTCTAAATCGATTTTTTCATTTATTAATCGGGATTTGAATTTATCAATTAGGGCATTGAGTTTAGGTATTGAATGGTTTTCTGTGACATCTTTATGATGAGGAGTGCAAATCATTTTTATAGTCCCATCATTTTTTGCAATCCGGGCCATAGCGACTGAATCTTCCATTGTATGGGGACCGTCGTCTATATTAGGTAAAATATGTGAATGGATGTCATACACTATTAATTTGATTTATGCTGATTTTATTAAATTTGAATAGACCAGTTCAGTTTTTGTGGCAGCTGTATTCCAACTTAATTTATTCGCTTCCCTAGTTGCTTTTTGTCCCATATTTGCTCTCAGAATAGGGTTTTTAAGTAAAATTTCCAAACGCTCTGCGTAATGTTCTGGACAGTTCCATGGAATTAAATATCCCGATCTGCCTTGTTCGATAAAAGTTTTGGCTCCACTATTGCGACTAGTTATAACTGGTGTACCACAAGCCATTGCTTCAAGCGCTGCTAGGCCGAAACTTTCATAATATGAAGGCATTACAAGTACGTCTGCAGCACTCATATATATTGGCATTTTATTATGGTCAATATTTCCTAAGAATTTAATGTTTTTGGTTAGGCCTAACCCGTTGACTATAGTTTTCAGTCTTTCAAACTCATTTTGATTGTTTAGGTAATCACCAGCTATGAGTAATGTGATGTCTGAATTATTTTCAATTTTATAGATTGCGGATATTAATATGTCTAACCCCTTTAATGGTTCTAGTCTTGCTACAGCTAAAATTATTTTTTCAGTATTGAACCCCAATTGCGCTTTACTTTGAATTTTGTCTTTTGGTTTAAACAAATTTAAGTCCACTCCGCCAGGAATCACATTAAGTTTATTATTTGAAATATTATAAATATCTTTTATCGTGTCAGCTTCATCTTGCGTTGAAATAATTATCGAATCAGAATATTCAGCCATTGTAGATTCAACCTTGAGACGTTCATTAGTTTCGTATTCGCCAACTCTTGCCAACATCTTTTTTTGTGCCAATGTGTGGAAAGTTGACACATGAGGAATTTTCCACTTGATACTTAGTGACAATCCAATTGATCCTGACAACCAATAATGAGAATGAATAATGTCGTACTTTATAGAATATTTTGAGACAAAATTTTCGATAGCATGTTCTACATGAGGGAGATATGAAAAAGCATCATTTTTTTCAATGTTTTCTGGAATTCCATCCACATGAATAACTCTAAGGCTTGGAGATATTTGTGTTACTTTTTCAAAGTGAGATTTGTGACATTTTGTAAATATATCTATTGAACAGTTGGAACCAGAAAGTTCTTTATATAAACTTTCAATATATACATTCATACCGCCTGAATGTTTTTCTCCCAGATTATTTACTGGACATGTGTGGATTGATAATACAGCTATTTTTTTCAGCAATTTATTTGTCCGTGTTCTTTTATTCTACTAATTTATAAAGTCTATGGCATTTTGTTTTTGGGTTGTTTTTATCTTTATTTCTAAGCTCATCATTTACTTATAGAAATATTGAAAATATTCATGTCTTGAGCGCCGAGGTGGTATTTATATTTTTCCTTTCCTTTCAGAAAATTAAATTCTTTTTGTCCTGATATTATTGCGTATTCAATTGCAAATGCTGTATTTAGAAGTCCGACACTGTATTCAGAAAATGTAGGGTCAAAACCACTGTTATAAAGTAAAAATGATTCATTGGATTGAATTATATAATTGATTGCAACACATTTATCTTCCAAGATTAATGAATGTAAAATTAGTGTTTCTTCGCAAATAAGCTCATGTGAAATGGCTTCAAAAAAAGCTTCTCTTTCGGGATTCCAGAAATTCAATTTTTCTTCACTACTTAATTTATGAAGGTTGAAAAAATTGTTTAGGCAGGATTGATGTATATTACTGCCTTTACAGATATGTGTTTTATACTTTGTTTGCGATGCTAATCGCTTGATTTTTCGTTTTAATTCATGCCTGTGTTTTTTAGATAATGCCGACAAATAATCGTCCCAATTTCGAGTTAAAATCAAAGTTGGTGTCGAGGTTTCAGGATATATATCAACGTTGTTTTTTTCAATTTCGAAAAACTTAGGTATGTAATCCAATGTTGGAGAGTTATATGGTATTGAATCAAGCTCGATTTTGTCCCATGGTATCTTACGAATGTGTTTACACAATTGTTCGAAAAAGGTGCTTTCTTTGCCTGGAATTACTATGAAATCCTTATAATCATACAAGTTTTCATCGCCGATGAATTTGATTGTTTTATCTTCGATTGAAAGTGGCGCAATTCCAATTAAATTTTCATTTTCATATATCTCGATTATGTCAATTGAAGCTTTAGCATCAATATATTTGTGCCAAATGTGATTCCACCAACTAGTAAGGAAAACGACTTGATTAGCAGATTTTTTAAAAATGTTATCCCAATTGGTTTGAGTGTCGGTAAAGTTATGGTGGGTTAGAATTTTTATCAATGTAAAACATCTTGATTTGCAGCCAAGATTTCCTTGAACAAAGCATTTTCAGTTACGTCGCCTCTAATTGCATGCGTGACAAATTTCGCATCCATTTTATTTACACCTCGCATAGATATGCACATATGAGTGGCTTGTAATAACACCTCGACTCCTTTTGGATTTATCGTTTCATATATGGCGTTAGCTATTTGGGCTGTCAATCTCTCTTGTAGCTGTGGTCTTTTGCTTAGTATATCTACACATTCTGCAAATTTACTTGCTCCAGCTGTTTTGGAGTCAGGTACATAGCTGATATACGCTTTTCCAAAAAATGGTAAGAAATGATGTTCGCATATTGAAGAAAATTCAATATTACTTAAAATGACTAGGTCCTGGTGACTTTCTTGGAAAGCATTTTCGAAACAATTACGAGGGTCTTTGTTTAGTCCTGAAAATAATTCTGAGTACATATCGGCTATTCTAGCAGGGGTGGTTTTTAATCCTTCCCTATTAGAATCCTCTCCTATCGCTGCAATTATTGAAGCAATAGCATTAGATATTTTATCTTTGTCTATCATAAGGTTTCATTATACTGGATTGAATTACCAATTAATTGTATTTAACACAAGCAAATTTATATTTGTAGTTGTAAACTGTAAGCATCGATTAAAAAGTTCATTCGTTTTTTATTTATGAATCTAAATTACTGCAGATTTAATTCTAAGACGATACTTTTTTGGAGGTTTTAATGGACCAGCGTTTTCTGAAAGAAATTAAACGAGAGATTTCAAAAAATGATGGTGGGGATTTAGGATACGTCGCATATTTGTCAGCGTTGGGTTTGATAAATGAGGTTGACCCTACGATTTCTAGCTCCATTGTAAAGGAAATTGATGACCAACGTTCTAATCTTAAAATGATTGCTAGTGAAAATTATTGTTCTCTACCAGTCCAGTTAGCTCAAGCAAATTTATTGACTGATAAATATGCAGAAGGATTTCCTTATCACCGATTTTATGCCGGGTGTGAAAATGTAGACCAAATAGAAGGTAGGGCAGCAGATTTAGCTTGTCAACTATATGGAGCTGATCATGCTTATGTTCAACCTCACTCTGGTGCAGACGCGAATCTTATTGCATATTGGTCAATTTTAGCTTCTAAGGTTCAAGACGAGTTTGTTTCCAACAAAAATAAAAAAGACATCTCTAATTTATCTGAAGAAGAATGGAAGGAACTAAGAGGGATTTTTGGGAATCAGAAATTATTAGCAATGAACTATTACTCAGGTGGACATTTGACTCATGGGTACAGGCATAATTTTTCATCAAGAATGTTTGAATGCGCATCATATGATGTGCGTGAAGACACAAACTTGATTGATTATGATGAGGTTAGAGATAAAGCTAAAAGTTTTAAACCATTGATTCTGTTGGCCGGATACAGTGCTTATTCAAGGAAAATTAACTTTCGGATTTTCAAAGAAATCGCAGACGAAATTGGAGCTGTTTTGATGGTTGATATGGCGCATTTTTCAGGTCTGGTAGCAGGCAAGGTGTTTGAGGGAGAATTTAATCCAGTTAATTATGCGGATATTGTGACCAGTACAACCCATAAAACTTTGCGTGGGCCAAGAGGAGGAATGATTCTCTGCAAAAGTGAATTTGCAGACAATGTTGATAAGGGTTGTCCTTTAGTGATTGGAGGACCTTTACCCCATGTTATGGCTGCTAAGGCTGTGGCTTTTTCAGAGGCGAATTCTCAATCATTTGTCGATTATGCTCACTCTATAGTAAGCAATGCAAAAGTTTTAGCACAAACTTGCATTGATAATGGATTAGATGTTTTGACTGGTGGTACTGATAACCATTTGCTATTAATTAACGTTGGAAGAATGGGGTTAACAGGAAGGATGAGTGAAAAAGCAGTTAGAGATGCGGGTATTACATTAAACAGGAATTCAATACCTTTCGATCCTAATGGAGCATGGTACACTAGTGGCTTAAGAATAGGAACTCCTGCTACAACTACCCTTGGTATGGGTGCTGATGAAATGAAGAAAATAGGAGATGTTTTGTCGGATATTTTAAAGAATATGTATCCAGCTAAAATCACAAAAGGGAATAATGCGGGTAAACTTAGCAAAGCAAACTATGTTTTGGATAATGAGGTATTGAATAAAGCCCGTGGGAAAGTTAAATCATTATTGGATAAATACCCTGTTTATCCAGGTGTCAATGTGGATTTTCTAAAAAACATTTGTCAATAGGTTGTGCATTAAGTTAAATTCCTTAAAGCTTCTGTCGCTGCATTTTGTTCTGCCTGTGATTTTTTTGAGCCGGTTCCTATACCTAATATTTTATCGTCCATTGAGACTTGTACAGTGAACATTTGATTCGGTGATTTGCCCGAGATCGAGATGGTTTTATATTTAATTCTTTTGCCAGTTTCAGACGAATTATCATCTTTTTGTATTTTGATTTGCAACATGGATTTTGAATCGAGCAAATCTTTTGGCGTTGGATTTTGAATATCCAGCGGTAACATAAAAGAGTTTACAAAAAATTGGGCTGTATCAAAGCCTTGGTCCAAAAATATCGCCCCAACCAATGCTTCGAAAGCATCGGCGAGATTGCTCTCTTTGTTTCTGCCGTCGCTTTCTTCTTCTCCATTGGATATTCTTAAGTATTTTCCTAAACCAAGCTTAATACTAAGTCTAGCTAAACTTTCTCGATTGACTAATTTTGATCTGGCCTGAGATAGCGTACCTTCATTCCAATCCGGATGTTTATTATAAAGTAAATCCGATACAGAGGTTTGGATTATGCTATCTCCAAGAAATTCTAGTCTTTCATTAGACTCGAGGCTCAAATCAGGATTCTCGTTTAGTAGTGATTTATGAATTACGGATTTGGACAAAAGGGTTTTTTGATTGAATTTAATTCCAATGATGGTTTCAATTTCGTTAATCAAATGATCCATTTAAATTTGCTCCAACTAGATTTGTTTAATGTTCACATACAAATGCTATAGCATTTAGTTTCATGTAACAAATAGTTAACAAATGTGCAACACTTGTTTAATATTTTGCAGTTAAATTAGTGAGATTGATAAACAGAGATTATTGGGATGGAGGTTAATATGCTCTCATTTAATCATTTATGGGTTATTCTTTGTTCAGCGTTGGTAATGTTTATGACTCCAGGATTGGCTTTTTTTTATGGAGGATTAGCAAGAAGGAAAAACGTAGCGGCTATTATGACGAGATGTGTGACGGTTATGGGACTTGTAGGCATAATATGGGTTCTATGGGGATATAGTATCGCATTTGGTCCTAGTGTAGGAGGTTTGTTTGGGAATTTAGACTTCGTTGGGTTAAAGGGTGTTCTGCCAGGGGGTGGTCCAGGTGATACTAATTCTCAAACATTTATGATTTTTCAAGGTATGTTTGCAATAATTACTGTAGCTTTGGTTGCAGGAGCTTTTGCTGTAAGAATGAGATTTATCTCCTTTGTATTGTTTGTACTATTATGGGTGACTATTGTTTACGCACCATTGGCTCATTGGGTGTGGAATTCAGATGGGTGGCTTTACATACTTGGATCCAAGGATTTTGCAGGTGGTACTGTCGTTCATATAAGTTCAGGTGTTGCTGCTTTAGCGACAGCTATTATTTTAGGGCCTCGGCTAGGGTTTGGAAAAGAAGAAATGAGACCACATAATACGCCTTTTGTGCTGTTAGGAGCGGGTATATTGTGGTTTGGTTGGTTTGGATTTAATGCAGGAAGTGCATTAGCTGTCAACACTGATGCAGTGAATGCATTTGTAGTTACAAATATTGCGGCTTCAGCATCTATAGTGACATGGATTACAATAGCTAGAATATTCGGAGAAAAACCAAATCTTGTCGGCGCCTCTTCTGGAGCCGTAGCTGGATTGGTTGCAATAACTCCAGCATCTGGTTTTGTGGGTCCTATGCCTGCCATAATCATAGGTTTTGGGGCGGGTGTGTTTTGTTATTTGGCTATACATCTAATTAACAAATTAAACATAGATGATGCAATGGCAGTATTTGGTGTACATGGAGTGGGTGGTACATGGGGAGCTATTGCTACAGGATTGTTTGTTGGAATAGGTTATGCAGCACTGGATGATGGAACAAGTAGGATATTACAGGTTTGGTACCAAATCGTTGGTGTTTTAGCTGCGTGGGGGTGGTCACTTGTTGGAACTACTTTAATTCTATTCGTTTTAAAATATCTGCCGGGCATTGGGTTGAGAGAATCAACTCAACTAGAAGAAGTAGGCGCTGATTTATCATCACAAGGCCAGCAAGCTTATTTAGATTAGTGTTTTTAGATTAAAATTGAAAAGTAATGAGATGAATCAGAGGTTTTTTCAACTCAGACCTCTGATTCGGGGATAAATTTGACATTATATGTAACTCGGTAGTATATTTGTGTCTCTTGCAAATTCTACTACTTGGATATATAAGTATAGTTCAATATATTACTTATTACATTCAGACGGGAATCTAATAAATTATTTATCGCATATATTAATCAAATGACTCAATATGATTCTGAAGCAATCAATTTTGTATTGCGTAATGTTAGAGACAATGACGTTAAATTTATAAGGCTGTGGTTTTCGGATATTGTTGGTAATCTGAAAGGTGTAGCTATTACTTCTGAAGAACTTGAATCTGCTATGACCAGAGGTATGGGCGTAGACGGTTCTTCAATTGATGGATTTGCTCGTTCAAAAGAGAATGACATGTTCATTGTTCCAGACCCAACGACATTTGCGATATTACCCTGGAGACCTAAAACTAATGCAGTCGCCAGAATGTTTTGTGAAATATTGACTCCAGATAATCAACCGTATGAAGGAGATTCCAGGGCATTATTAAGGAGTAATATTGCTAAAGCATCAGATTTAGGTTATACGTATTATGTAGCTCCAGAATTAGAATATTTTTATATGAAAGATTCTAAAAATGCCGAGCCTCTGGATACAGGCGGGTATTTTGACCAAGACCCACAGGATATTGCAACTGATTTAAGAAGAGAGACTGTATTGACTCTAGAAGAACTTGGTATACCGGTTGAGTCAAGTCATCATGAAGTATCGCCTGGACAACATGAAATTGATTTGCGGCATACCGATGCTTTGACTATGGCTGATATGGTGACAACATATCGGATAGTAGTGAAAGAGATAGCAATCAAACATGGATATTATGCAACTTTTATGCCTAAACCTTTGATAGGATACAACGGCAGTGGAATGCATATTCATCAATCTTTGTTTTTAGGAGATAAAAATGCATTTTTTGATGAAACCGATGACTTACACATATCTGAAACCGCGAAATGGTTTATTGCAGGTTTATTAAAACATGCTAGGGAGATTTCTTTAATTACGAATCAGTGGGTCAATTCATATAAGAGACTAGTACCAAGTAATGAAAATAGACCATTGGGATATGAAGCACCTATTTATACTTCATGGGCAACCGTTAATAGATCCGATTTAATTCGTGTTCCAGCATACAAAAAAGGTAGAGAAACATCTCAAAGGATTGAATATAGAGCTCCAGATCCTAGTTGCAATCCTTATTTGGCTTTTAGCGTAATGTTGGCTGCGGGTTTAGAAGGAATAAAATATCAATATAAATTACCTAAGCAATCTGAACATGATGTAAACTTAATTGATGAAAAAGAACGGAATAAACTTGGTATAAAGAGTTTGCCAAAGACGTTAGGAGAAGCGATAGAAGAAGCAGAGAACAGCAAATTGGTTAAGGAAGCTTTAGGAGATTATATTTTTAATTCATTTTTGGAAAACAAGAAAATAGAATGGCAAAAGTATAATGAACAAGTTACAGACTATGAATTAGATAGGTATTTGCCTATATTATGATGATTCCTTGCGGAAGTTAGGGGTCAACGATTTGAAATTAGTCGTATATTTCCGTCAGATTTAAATATAGTTCGTGATTACAATAAATGGGAAACTTTTACAAAAATATAGATTTCAAAAGGCCTAAGGCACAAGGGCTGTACGACCCATCATTTGAGCATGACTCATGTGGTGTCGGGTTAGTTGCGAATACGAAAGGCGTAAAATCTCACGAGATCGTTCAACAAGGTTTAGAGGTACTAGTTAATTTAGGCCATAGAGGTGCAGTTGGTGCGGATCCAGAGACAGGTGATGGTGCCGGTATTTTGTTGCAAATGCCTGATGAATTTTTTCGAAAACAAAGTAAGGTTATTAACGTCAATTTACCAGAGGTAGGAAATTATGCGGTTGGTATGACATTCTTACCTTCAAATAATGATGCTAGGGTTGGTTGTGAAAAAATCATAAAGGATGTTGTTGATAAAAATCATCAAGAATTTTTAGGCTGGAGAGATGTCCCTGTAAATAAATCTGCAGTAGGAATTTTGGCGAATAATGTTATGCCAGAAATACGACAATTTTTTATAGGTGTAAACAAAACCAAAAAAGATAATCTGGCGTTTGAGAGGCGTTTATATATAATTCGTAAACAAATCGAATATTTGGTGTCTAAAAATATTACGACTGATAGGTCTGATTTTTATATTGCAAGCCTGTCTTCGAACACAATTGTTTACAAAGGTTTGCTGCGTACAAATCAATTGCAGAATTTTTATCAGGATATTGGAGATTCATCGATTACTTCATCATTTGCAATGGTTCACTCTAGATTTAGTACCAATACTTTAGGTTCTTGGGAATTGGCTCATCCGTATAGACATGTTGTACATAATGGTGAAATTAATACTCTAAGGGGAAATATTAATTGGATGAATGCTCGCGAGTCGGCTCTTGAATCTGAATATTTTGGGGATGAGATAAAACATTTAAAACCAATAATTCCAACTAATCAAAGTGATACAGCTAGTTTTGATAATGTACTTGAGCTGCTTTTACAATCTGGTAGAAGTTTACCTCATGCAATGTTGATGATGATGCCAGAAGCATGGTCGGAAAAAGTAAAAATGGATAAGAAGAAAAAAGATTTTTATGAATATCATTCTGCCTTGATGGAACCATGGGATGGTCCTGCTTTGATTGTAGGTACCGATGGTAAAAAAGTTTGCGCAATTCTAGATAGAAATGGATTACGTCCTTGCAGATACTTAGTTACAAAAAATGATTTACTGGTGATGGGTTCTGAATCGGGCGTACTTGATATACCTGAAAAAGATATTTTGTATAAATGGAGAATACAACCAGGCAAGTTATTTATGCTTGATACAGAAATAGGACGTATTGTTAACGATGACGAAATTAAAGAACAATTAATTAACAAGAACAATTATGGATCTTGGATAGATCAAAATACAGTAGACATTGAAAAGATATCAAAAGACCATCAATATTCAAATAAAGTTGTAAAAAACATCTATCAAAACCAAGCAGCCTTTGGTTTTACCAAAGAAGAATTAAGATTGATAATTGAGCCGATGGTAATTAATGGTACGGAAGCTATCGGTTCAATGGGTAATGATGCTTCGTTGGCAGTTTTGTCCGATCAAAATCCCCGCCTTTTCAATTATTTTAAACAATTGTTTGCTCAAGTTAGCAATCCTCCACTTGATGCAATAAGAGAAGAGTTGGTTACTTCAACTGAAATGATGGTTGGCCCACAGCTTAATTTAATGAAAGAGACTCCTGAGCATTGTAAGCAAATCAAAATATATGAACCTATTTTGACTAATAAACAGCTTGATTCAATACGCAGATTTGAAAGTAAGGGGTTTTCAACAAAAACTATAAATATGTTATTTGACCCTTACACAGAAGGTTCACTTCAGAGTTCTTTGGACAGGATTTTGGATGAAGCACAACAGGCTGTATATGAAGGTTACAACACTATAATACTTTCAGACAGAGATGTAGACAAAGATAATGCTGCAATCCCTAGCTTATTAGCTGTTTCTTCAGTACATCATCATCTTATTAAAAACGGATTAAGAACCAGAGTAGGTTTGATTGTTGAGACTGGTGAGCCGAGAGATGTTTCTCAATTTTCTTTGTTGTTAGGCTATGGAGTTAGTGCGATAAACCCATGGTTAATATTTGAAACAATTAGTGATATAGCGAATAGTCAGGATTCAAAACTTACTAGTTATGAAGAAGGTGAATACAACTATATTAAATCTGTGCATAAAGGTGTGGTTAAAGTTATGTCTAAGATGGGTATATCTACTTTGCAGGGATATATGGGCGCACAGGTTTTTGAAGCTGTTGGTTTATCTCAAGAATTTGTTAATAAATATTTTACAGCTACACCTTCTAGGATAAATGGCATAGGTATTAAAGAGGTAGAAACAGAATATTCCTACTGGCATAAACTAGCATACGCAAAGCAAAATGGGTTTTCTAAGATGGACATAGTTGAAGGAGGCCAGTATCAGTGGAGGATAAATGGTGAATACCATATGTGGAATCCTGAAACTATTGCAAAATTACAGAAAGCTGCTAGAGATAATGATAGTAAATTATTTAAAGATTTTACAAATACAGCTGATTCTTATAGTAAGCGCATGTGTACAATTAGAGGTTTATTAGAATTTAAAGCAAACCCGAATACTATACCAATTGACGAAGTTGAAACAGCAGATAGTATTGTTAAGCGATTTGCAACTGGCGCCATTTCTCTGGGTTCAATTAGTAAAGAAGCCCACGAAACTTTGGCGATTGCTATGAACAGGATTGGGGCTAGAAGTAATACAGGAGAAGGTGGTGAAGATTCTGCTAGATATAAACCCGACAATAATGGTAATTCGAGAAATAGTGCAATTAAACAAGTAGCATCAGGAAGATTTGGGGTGTCTATAAATTATTTATCAAAAGCCACTGATTTACAGATTAAAATGGCTCAGGGGTCGAAACCGGGAGAAGGTGGACAGTTACCAGGACATAAAGTAGATGAATATATAGGAATGGTAAGAAATTCTACCCCTGGAGTCGAATTGATATCTCCGCCTCCGCATCATGATATATATTCTATAGAGGATCTTGCGCAACTTATATATGATTTAAAAAATTCTAATCCTCAGGCGAGGATTCATGTGAAATTGGTTTCAGAAGTGGGAGTGGGTACTATAGCAGCAGGTGTTTCCAAGGCTAGGGCAGATGTTGTTTTAATAAGTGGAGACTCTGGTGGTACAGGAGCTTCTCCCGAGTCTTCAATAAAGAATGCGGGTGTTCCATGGGAGTTGGGTTTGGCAGAGACGCAACAAGTTTTGGTACTCAATGATTTACGTGGAAGGATTGTAGTTCAAACTGATGGGCAACTTAAAACAGGTAGAGATGTAGCAATTGCCTGTTTGTTAGGAGCTGAAGAGTTTGGATTGGCTACAGCACCATTAGTAGTTATGGGATGTATTATGCTGAGAAAATGTCATTTAAACACTTGTTCAGTAGGTGTTGCTACTCAAGATCCAGAGTTAAGGAAAAAATTTGCAGGAAAGCCAGAAGATGTAATCAATTACTTCTTTTTAATAGCGGAACAGTTAAGAGAAATAATGTCACAACTTGGATTTAGAAAGGTTAATGAAATGGTTGGCAGGAGCGATATGTTGGATGTTAACAAAGCTGTAGGGCACTGGAAAGCCAAAGGCTTGGACCTTTCGGCATTGTTACATGTTCCGGATGTGTCTGATGCCGTAGCTAAGCACAATATTAAAGAGCAGAATCATCAGCTTGATGATGTAATGGACCATCAAATTATTTCGATGACTAAACATTCACGTGAAAATGAGACAAAAATATCTTTAGAGCGACCTATTAAAAATTATAATAGGTCGGTTGGGGCTATGTTAAGCAATCAAATAGCTAAGCAATACGGGGATGCAGGGATGAAAGAGGACACTATATCTATAAAATTTCATGGTTCAGCAGGGCAAAGTTTTGGAGCATTTTTATCGCACGGTGTCACAATGATTTTGAAGGGAGATGCAAATGATTATTTTTGTAAAGGATTGTCTGGTGGTAAAGTTATTTTGCTTCCTGAGTCTCCCATTATTTTTGATCCTGAAAAAAACATAATTGTGGGGAACGTGGCGCTTTATGGAGCTACTGCAGGAGAAGTTTATATTTATGGTATTGCAGGAGAAAGATTTGCTGTTAGAAATAGTGGAGCTACTGCAGTTGTTGAGGGATTAGGTGACCATGGTTGTGAATATATGACTAAAGGAACAGTAGTTGTGTTAGGAGATACTGGACGAAACTTTGGAGCTGGTATGAGTGGGGGTTTAGCATATGTTTTTGATGAGGCTGATGATTTCCAAAATCGATGTAATAAAGAAATGGTTGATGTAGAAAAGGTGCAATCAACTGAAGACGTAAAAGAATTATTTAGCTTAATTAAAAAACACGATTTGTACACTCAAAGTCGCAAAGCGAGTCGAATTCTTGCTAATTGGGAACAGGAAGTGAATAAGTTTGTTAAAGTTATTCCTAAACAGTACAAAAAAATATTGTTAGAAAAGAAAAAAATCGAAATCAAATGAGATATTGAAAATTGGGTAAAACAACAGGATTTATAGATTTTAATCGGAA
>CAZYCG010000007.1:25521-33016 GCA_964645865.1 uncultured Dehalococcoidia bacterium
AAATGAGATATTGAAAATTGGGTAAAACAACAGGATTTATAGATTTTAATCGGAAATTGCCGAGTAAAAACTCGGTAAAACAACGTATAAAGGATTTCAAAGAATTTCAAAATCAGTGGAGTGATAAAGAGGCATCTGAACAAGGTGGCAGATGTATGGATTGTGCAGTTCCTTTTTGTCATAGTGGTTGCCCTTTGGGGAATATTATTCCTGATTGGAATCACATGGTTTATTTGGGAGAATGGGAAAATGCATTAAATATTTTGCATGCGACTAATAACTTTCCTGAATTTACGGGCAGAATTTGTCCGGCACCTTGTGAAGCATCCTGCGTTTTGAATATAAATTCTGATGCGGTAGCCATTGAACATATAGAAAAAGCTATAGCAGATAGAGGCTGGAAAGAAGGTTGGATCAAGCCAATTAAACCAATCGAAAGAACAGGTAAGGCGGTTGCAGTTATTGGGTCAGGGCCTTCAGGTTTAGCTGCGGCACAGTTAATTAATCGAGCAGGTCATGCAACTACTGTTTTTGAAAGAGCATCTGAACCTGGCGGATTATTACGTTTCGGAATTCCAGATTTCAAATTAGATAAAGATATTGTTAATCGTAGAATTAACCAAATGGAACAAGAAGGCGTTATTTTTAAAACTGGTATTTCTGTAGGTGTAGATACAAATTCCTCCGAATTGTTTCAAAAATACGATGCAATATGTTTAGCAGGTGGGTCAACCGTTCCTAGAGATCTAAATGTGTCTGGAAGGGAATTGGACGGAGTTCATTTTGCAATGGATTATTTGACTCAGCAAAACTTAGCAATAGTTGGAAATAGTACTTCAAATCCAAAAATAACTGCAGCTGGGAAAAACGTTGTCATTTTAGGAGGTGGAGACACAGGTTCAGATTGTCTTGGGACGACAATAAGGCAAGGAGCAAAGGCGATTCATCAATTTGAAATAATGCCCAAGCCACCTGAACTAAGAATCGATTCAAATCCATGGCCTGAATGGCCAATGATAATGAGGACTTCATCTTCACATGAAGAAGGTGGAATCCGAGATTATGAAATTATGACCACGTCGTTTACAGGGGAAAATGGCAAGTTGAAAAATTTGGAATGTGTTAAGGTGGCATGGGATAATGTACCTAATTCTTCAAACCCACCAAGCATGAAAATCGTACCTAATAGTGAATTTAATTTGAAGGTGGATTTAGCTTTGTTGGCTATGGGTTTTCTCCATCCTGAAAAAGAAGGCCCAATACAGCAGTTAGGGGTTAATGTCAGTGACAGAGGTAATGTGATAACAGATCAAAATAAAATGACTAACGTTAAAGGTGTATTTGCAGCAGGGGATATGGTAAGAGGACAATCACTTGTAGTTTGGGCTATAGCCGAAGGTAGAAAAGCTGCTAAAGGTATTAATAAATTTCTTGCTGGTAAAAAAACCTACAAAGAGTTTAAGTCATGAATTTTAAATTGTTGTATAATCAACGCTAAAATCAATTAAATAGGATGTAATTATGTCTATAAAAGGAACTATACCTGTCGAGATCGTATACTGCGTGCCTTGAAGTTATCATGGTGAGGCAGTCTGGATGACTGCGGAATTTTTTGCTGAAGGTGGAAATCTTCTTTCGATAACTATCACTCCTGGTGATAAAGGTGTGTTAAAAGTATATGTTGATGGGGAGATAATATACGATAAAAGTGAAGAAGATGGTAAACATCCTGATCTTGATCGCGTTAAGAAAATGAGGGGAGTTATCAAAAATAAAATAGCTGCTATGCAATAGTAGCTATTTAAAGATACTCCACTTCATTATTATCGTAACAGGGATTGTCTGATCGCACTTTTTGTTGTACTTACGCTTGTTGAATTTTATTGGGATGTGTAGCTAATTGAGAATTATCTTCATGGGTACTTCATCTGATTCTGTTGAAGTATGTAAATTGATTATTGCTTCAGGCTTGAATGTTGTAGGTGTTTGCACCAAGCCTGATAGTAGGGTAGGCAGAGGTAAGGATTTAATCCCTCATCCTTTAAAAGACTTTGCTTTTAAAAACGGCGTACCGGTACTAACTCCATATGATTTAACAAATCCTGAAGTTTTAAGGGATTTTAGCAAATTGAAACCTGATTTAATTGTATTGGTGGGATATGGTTTATTAATTCCTAATCAAATCATTAAATTGCCAGTTTATGGTTGTTTAAACATACATCCTTCGCTTCTACCTATATACAGAGGTCCTTCTCCTGTCAGTTCGGCTATTTTGAACGGAGATTGTTTGACTGGTGTATCTATCATGCTTATGGACGAAGGTTTTGATACGGGTCCAATCTTGCAGCAGGAAACAGTTGAAATAGCGGAATCAGATACGGCTGATAATTTAACAAGTAAATTATTCAAGATTGGCGCTAGTATGTTGGTTGATCTCATTCCTTTGTGGTCAAATGGTCAGATACCTCTGACTGAACAAGATGAAATAAAAGTCAGTTATACGAAAAAAATTGTAAAAAAAGATGGCAAAATTAATTGGGATGAAGATGTACAATTAATATCTAGAAAGGTAAGAGCATATTCTTCTTGGCCTGGAACCTTTTCAACTTGGAGAGGGAAAAATTTTAAATTACTATCTGTTACAATCAGTGACTTAGTGACAAAAAAACATTGCGGTAAACTTATGGGTTCGGTTGGGGAAGGGTTATATGTAGCAACAGGTAAAGGTGTTTTAGAGATTAAAAATTTACAAATCGAAGGTAAGCAGCCTATCTCAGCTAAGGAATTTATGATAGGTTATCCTGATTTTGACCAGGATATTTTAAGATAAGCATTGTAATATACGTTAAGTCAAATAATTGAATGCTTCAAATTGAATATTAATTTGAATTAACAGAAGGGAGATTTTTAATGGCTACCAAATCGACTCAAAATAAATTAGACCCACCAAAGTTGTTATATGGGATTTCTTCAATTTCTATATTTTTAGCAATAGTATTCATAGCTACGACTACCTATCTTTGGATTAGAAACGATGAGTTAGATAACAAGGTGGATCAAACATTGATTTTTGTTGTAGAAAGTATTGGTTCTGAGTTAACGGCTGCAGAAGGTAATATGATACAAGCTTTATCCGCCCAAGAAGATAAGGAAACGACCATTAGGTTATTTGATACAACAATAAAACAAATTGCTGAAGCTTCTAGACATATGAGTTTTTTATCTGTATCTGATATCTCACCTTTATATACTGATGATTTAATAGAACTTAGTACGGCTACTCGTATGGGTGCAATTGAATTGAATCGGGTAGCAGAGATTTATGACAGGACAGATTCTTTAACTATGCGAGAGAATGAATTGCTAGAAGGCTTATTGGAGTTAATTATGTCAGTTAAAATAGCACTCGTAAGCAAAATTGAAATGGGAACAACCGAAATCAAGTTTGATAAATCGCTTGTTGAAGAGGCAGTAAATGTTTCTAAAGATTTCCAAAATAAATTATAGAATAAGTATCAAGGGTTTCTAGTGTCTTTAGAAGTTTCCATTTGATTTTCAATATTATCCCATTCCAGAATTGGCGTTGAGTTCCGATTCCTATGGCCATTAATTGCATATGCTAGTAATAATCCCACGACTCCTCCAAAACCAATTATAAAAACTAAACTATGTTGATTTAGAGTGATGCTGGTAACAGATAATATTAGGTATCCAATTATGAAACCTGCCAAAGAAGATATCCGTTTAATTTTTTGAGTTCCGAAAGCAATAAGCAAGGCAACGATTATTGCCATCACTGAATATATTTCAAATATTGCAAGTGTTGAACCTGCCAATAATGCCATTCCATCTCCTCCTTTGAATCTAGCAAAAACTGGTTTGCAGTGACCAGCAATAGTTGCTATCAAAGGCACAAGTATTAAATTGCCTTCTATGCCAATGAAAAAACATAAATTGACAGCTAAAATTCCTTTAAAAAAATCACCAACGAATGCGGCACAACCAAGTAGGACTCCCAAGTTTCGTGTTACATTTGACGATCCTGCTAATCGAGATCCGACTTTTACTATGTTTATACCTCTTCTCTTACTAATGAGATGGCATACAGGTATTGAACCAATGCAGTAGCCGATTATTGTTACAGCTAGTAACTTAGCTAGCAAATTGATGAATTCTAAATCAAACAAATGTTGTTACCTTCTTAAATAATCTGACGGGAAGTCACATTATACATGTCAATATCAATGTATAATACCTGTTTTATTTGATTTTTGATTTTTGTTTTGATAATTAGGAAAATTATAGGATTTTAGATATTGGTTGAACGATAGGGTGTCGTGATGAAGGGTCTTCTATTACATTCGCAGCGATTCCATATACACTTTGGATATTCTCGGAAGTGATAACTTGATTTGGTATCCCTTGGTCGAATACAGTACCATTCTTTAAAAAAATTATTTTGTCACAATATTTTGTGGCTAAATTGAGATCATGTAAATTGATTAGTATTGTTTTGTTTGAAGATTCTCTGATTGCTGTGATGGTATCCATTATGTGTAATTGATTTTTTATATCTAGATTTGACGTTGGTTCATCAAGGAGAATTATTGGAGTTTCCTGACAAAGTACCATGGCTATTAATGCTAGTTGTTTCTCGCCGCCAGATATATGTTTTAATTTTTTTGATGCTAACTCTAATAGACCAACTCTATCAATAGATTGAATAGCTAGTTCATTGTCGTATGATGATTCCCAAGAAAGTAGGTTCAAATATGGATTTCTCCCCATTGTAGTTAATTCAAATACAGATATATCTTCGGGGAAGATAGTATTTTGTGGTGCTGCCGCAAGCAATTTTGATCTTTGGGTTATGGAAAGGGAACTAATGTTAGTTCCATTAATATAGATATCTCCTTTAGTCGGTTTGATTAACCCACTAAGAATATTGAATATGGTTGTTTTACCGGATCCATTAGGTCCAATAATCCCTATTATTTCTTTTCTTTTAACCTTTAGATTAATTTTGTTGAGAATTGGTTGTTTTCGGAAAGCATATTCTATTTCAGACATTTCGATAATCGGATTAACCATATGCACCCCATCGCTGTTTTATAAGTAGGAATATAAAAAATGGAACACCGCAAAAAGCGGTTATTATTCCAATTGGTAATTCAGTGTTACCGAGAATAGTTCTTGCACTTGTATCACTAAAAATTAGAAATGCTGCTCCAATAATGGCAGACGCTGGAACCAGAATCCTATAGTCTTTTGACCACATTAACCTGACGGCGTGAGGGCAAATTAATCCAACGAATCCTACTAATCCCACAAAAGATACGCAAGCAGCAGTTGTCAGAGTGGCAGTTACTATCATGATTAATTTAACTTTTTCTAAATCGACTCCTATGCTTTTTGCGTGATTATCGTGAAGTTGCATCACGTTTAGTATTCTTGAATACACAATTGAAATAATCAAACATGGAATCAAATAACACAAAGTAATCATGCAATGGATCCATTGCGATGAGATGAAACTTCCCATTAACCAGGATAAAACTGGACGCACATCAGGATTGCTTTTTATCATCAATAGGGTTGTAATAGCACCTAAGAGAGTTGAAATTGCTACTCCAGATAATATTAATGTTCCTAAATTTAAACCTATCGAATTTCGAGCAATAAAATAAGAAATCAATACTGCTGACATTGCACCAATAAATGCAGCAATGGGTAAGATATTAGGATTTATTTGAGTTATCCAAGGAATCGATATTACGATTGTTGCTCCAAGAGCTGCACCTGCTGCAGCTCCTACGAGATAAGGGTCAGCAAGAGGATTTTTGAATAGACCTTGGTAAATTGTTCCTGAAAAAGCCAATCCCGCTCCAACTATTGCGGCAAGAGTTATTCTAGGTAGCCTTAGATTAAGTAAGATTGTTTCATGGGATTTTGGCCAGTTTGTATCAAAATCGAACATCATCGTTTGATTTAGAGATATTTTCAATAAAGTCATTGGTGAGATATAAACCGACCCGATGCAACAGGCAAGGATGTAAAATACTAAAGTTATAAAAATTGTTATAACAAAGAGTTTTACAGGAAACTTAAATCCATATTTATTGACAGATTTAATGCGAGATAGTCCATTCATGGATTGTTAATATCTTCGAATTTATTTGGATACATAAATTTTGCTATTTCTATTATTCCATCAGGAAATCTTGGTCCTGGCACCGATAGTCCGTCTGATTGAAGAGAATAGATTTTACCTTCTTTTATAGCAGTTATATTTTGGTATGCTTTGTTATCTAAAAACACATCGGGATTTGGAGTGATAATTATTTCAGGGTTTTTATCTACAATAATCTCGGGACTGATTTGAGCATAACCATCTATATCTTTAGCAATATTGTCAGCTTTAAGTAATTCAAATACCTCACCAAACAATGTATTTGTACCAGGTGTCCAAAGACCTCCAATATCGTGAAATACTCTTGGTCCTTTTACTGAAGAATCAAGTTTTTGAGATACAAGATCAATCTTGTTGTTAAAAATCGTAATCGACTTTGATGCGCCTGCCATATTGTTAGTTATACGACCCCACATTTTTATCAATTCAGTTGTTTTTTCAAAGTTATGATCAAGTGTTTTAATGTAGAGGACCTTAAGTCCCAACTTACGTAGAGGTTCGACGTTACTTTCATAGAAGACAAATACTAAATCTGGTTCTAAGGCTACTATGGCTTCTAAATCCAAATTGAAAGCATCACCTACTTTTGGTAAGTCAGATACTGCTTTGGGATGAGTGGCAAATGCATGGGTAGCAATTACTTTATTGAATTCTCCGATGTCAAAAAGAATTTCAACTGCACTAGAGTCGAAAGCGACTATTCTTTGTGGGGCAGATGTAAAAGTCACTATTTCACCGTCAGATGACATTATTGCAATAGGGTATTCTACTTGTTGAAGTTTTTGTTCAGTTTCAATTAATTTAGCTTGAGATTGAGTAAGTTTAGTTTGCAAACTATCCAATCTATCAGTTTTTTCAGAAAGTTGTATAGAAAGATCTTTTTTTGTTTTCTCAAGTGCTGAAACCTGTAGTGATTTAGATGTTATTTCAGCCTGTTGATTTGTTACTTCCTGTTTAAGTTTATTTAATTCAGTATTTTTAGTTCCATTTGATTGTTGTAAGACCGGAGCCTTAGGATTATCTAATTCCTCGGTTTTTGTGCACGATAAAGATGTTGTTAACAAAAATGTTTGGAATAAGAAAATAACCAATAGCAGTGAATTTTTAAACATTGAGACTTTTAACTCCTTTTTACATATTTATTCAAGTTTAAGGAGCTTTTGTAAAAAAAAGCTCTGCAGGCGCAGAGCTTATACCATCGCACCTTTCCTCGAAGGTTAAAGTTGGGGGGTCGATCGGACTTGTTATATTTATAACCTACCGCTGCGGGACAGTACCGGAATTTGACCGGTTTCCTCCATTACG
>CAZYCG010000008.1:0-12979 GCA_964645865.1 uncultured Dehalococcoidia bacterium
AAGACAATAATATAACTATTGTTGAAGTTAATTCACACCCAGAACAATCATATTTCCAAAGCCACATACCTTCTGCAATACTTTGGGATTTACATAAAGACCTAGAAGACCCAATAAAAAGAGATATTCCTTCTGGAACGGATATGGAAAAACTATTAGGTAAATCTGGCATAACTAATGAAACCACCATAATTCTGTACGGTGATGGAAACAATCGATCGGCAACTTGGGCATTTTGGCTATTAAAATTCTACAGGCATAAAAAAATTAAATTAATAGATGGAGGTAGAGTAAAATGGCTTATTGAAGGAAAACCAGTTACAGCTGATATCCCTAAATCAGATTCCGCGAATTACCAAATTAAACCACCAGATAAATCTATTAGGGCAACTTTGCCTTATATCACAAAAAACTTGTACAAAAACGATTTAAGGATAATTGATACGAGAACAATTGAAGAATATTTAGGAGAAATGGCATCTTCGCCTGGCACCCCGCAAACTGGAATTTCTAAAAACGGAAGAATTCCTAACTCAGTTAATATTCAATGGACAGATTGCATCAATCCAGATGGCACCGTAAAATCATCTAAAGTCCTATCTAAAATGTTCGGTATCAATAATGCCCTACCCGAAAATGAAATTATCGCTTATTGCAGATTAGGAGTAAGAGCATCTTATACATGGTTCGTATTACATGAAATTTTGAATTATGAAAACGTAAAAAACTATGATGGTTCATGGACAGAATGGGGCAATTCAATTGGCGTCCCAATTGAAATAGGTCCTCCAATCAAATAAATTCATTTAACTCTAATAAGATATGCATCCAAAAACATTTTTATCTAATATATTAAGATGACAGATTCAATACACCCTGTTTATACCAACGATAATTACTTCAGTGGTTTATCCCAATCTGGAATAAACTATTCTATAATCCTCACAAATTCGGATGTTGAAAAAATCGCCATTGATAATACTCCTCAAATATATTTGATTGATTGTAGAAACTTGAATGAAGATTATATTAACCGAGCATTGGATAAATGCAATAAGTTAACAATACCAACCCTCTTACTTGTATCAGAATCTGAATCCTATTTACACAACATTAACTTCGGCGACTTTGTAATGATGCCTACAACTAATTTCGAATTATTAACAAGAGTAAAAAAGCTTATTACCAAACCTGATATTATCTCAGACTCCAATTTGATTAACGTTCGAGGGCTATCTATAAATAAATCAACTTATGAAGTAACAGTACATAATCAAAGAATACCATTAAGATTTAAAGAATACGAAATGCTACTATTAATGGCTACAAATGTAGGAAAGGTTTATTCAAGAGAGGATTTGCTGAGCCAAATTTGGGGATATGATTACTTCGGTGGAATTCGCACTGTTGATGTTCATATAAGACGATTGAGAAGCAAAATCGAAGATGGTGAAAATATATTTATTGAAACAGTATGGAACGTTGGATATAGATTTAAAAATTAAAATTTAAAATGAATATTCATGAATCACGCTTAACAAAAAATCAACATATACAAATCTATAAGCTAATGCTTTCATGCCGTGCAATTGACAAACGAGTTTGGATGTTAAATCGTCAAGGCAAAGCCGCAATAGTTGCCTCTGCTCAGGGTCATGAATCAGCTCAAATCGCGAGTGCCTTCGCTCTAGAAATTGGTAAAGATATTTTTTTTACGTACTACAGAGATTTAGGAGTACTTATAAGCTTAGGATTGTCATTCACAGAGATACTACAAGGATTTACAGCCAAATCAGGTGAACCTATGAGCGGAGCGCGGCAATTCCCAACACATGGAGCGATACCTAATAAAAAGTTAATAAATCTCTCGAACGTGGTTGGAACACAAATACCCCAAGCAGTAGGTGCAGCCTTATCCTCAAAAATAAAAAACACAAACGAAGTTGTAATTGTTTATTTTGGAGATGGGGCGTCGAGTGCAGGAGATTGCCACGAAGGAATGAATTTCGCTTCTATACATAAATTACCAATCATTTTTTTCTGTGAAAATAATGGTTTCGCTATTTCCGTTCCACTAAACCAGCAAATGGCAACAGACAATATAGCATCCCGTGCGGAAGGTTACGGAATGCCCGGTATTACAATAGATGGCAACGATGTAAATCTAGTATATGAAACAACTAAATTAGCAGCAACACGTGCAAGAAATGGAGAAGGACCAACATTAATCGAAGCTAAAACCAATAGATTTTTACCCCATACCAGTGACGACGATCATAGCCTATATCGAAATTTAGATGAACTATCAAATAAAGAGGATCCAATCGATATCTATAAAACATTTTTGTTATCAAATGACTTTTTAACAAATGATATATCCGAGACAATAACTACCCAAATTAATGAAGAAGTTGATTCAGCTACTGAACATGTTGAATCTCTACCTTATCCAAACGTAGATACATTTTACTCTCATATTTACAAAAATTTAGAATAACTTTGAATTAGGAGAAACTAAAATCGCTATTGTAACGCTACTCGAATCGATTAGATCAGCTATGTACGAAGAACTAAAACGTGACTCAGACATAGTCATATTAGGAGAAGATATAGGGCGCAGAGGAGGAGTTTTCTTAGCTACCGATGGATTCATAAATGAATTCGGTCCTAATAGAATAATAGACACTCCATTAGCAGAGTCTTCTATAGCTGGGGTAGCGCTAGGGGCTGCATTAAATGGAATAAGACCTATAGCAGAAATACAGTTCGCTGACTTTGTTTGGCCTGCAATTAATCAAATCGTTGGAGAAGCATCTAAGGTTCATTATGGAACATTCGGCCAACTTAATGCTCCCATGGTTATAAGAACACCATTTGGAGGAGGAGTCAAAGGCGGATTATACCATTCACAAAGTATTGAAGTGATTTTTTCTCATACCCCTGGACTCAAAGTGGTACTTCCATCAACTCCATATGATGCTAAAGGGTTACTTAAAAGCGCAATAAGAGACGAAAATCCTGTGATATTTTTGGAACACAAACATACCTATAGATCGGTAAAAGGTGAAGTACCAGATGATGATTATACAATACCAATAGGAAAAGCAGATGTTAAACTTAAGGGAAATGATTTAACGATAATTAGTTATGGGCTTATGGTGCATTATTGCATACAAGTAGCAACCTCTATGAAAAGAGAAGGCATCAATTTAGAGGTGATAGATTTGCGTAGTTTAAGACCTTTAGACCTCCCAACAATTGTAGAATCAGTCCAAAAAACTGGCAAATGTTTGGTAGTACAGGAAGATACACAAGCTTATGGTATAGGAGCTGAAGTAGCATCATCCATTGCTGATTTAGCGTTTGAATACTTGGATGGTCCCGTAAAAAGACTTTCTGGACCAGAAGTTCCCCCTATGCCATTTAGCCCAAGCTTAGAAAATGAATTCATGTTGAACGAAGAAAAAATAGAGCAGTCCGTAAAAGATCTACTGGATTATTAATAGGTTATTAAAAAACAGAATGGATATAAAATTACCGAAAGTAGGAGAATCAATTACTGAAGCCATTATAAACAAATGGATGAAATCAGTAGGAGATAAAGTAGAAAAATATGAATCTTTGGCTGAAATAGTTACTGACAAAGTAACCATGGAGTTTCCATCTCCCGTTAAAGGTAAGATCACCGAAATATGCTATCCTGAAGGAAGTACGGTTACAATTGAAACCACAATAATTAAGATTCAAACTAATGAAGATAGTACTGAATCTATCGATAATCCAATAAACGAAGCTAATCTTGAAGAATTAAGACATATAGGTACATTTTCTAAAGAAACCGCACCAGTAGGACCAACTGGATCAGCAAACGTAACACAACATAGCCCTGTTATTAAAGATATACGTCAACCCAATCAAAAATATTCCCCAATTGTTACCAAATTAGCGAAGCAACATAACATAGATCTTTCTTCCTTAAGTGGTAGTGGTCAAAATGGCCGAATAACTAAGAATGACATCGAAAAAGAAATCTCAAATTCAGCGAAACAATTTAAAGACTCCTCTGAAAATAATGTTAACGGCAAACTTATTAAATTGACTCCAATTCGTAAAAAAATAGCGGACAATATGTTAAAAAGTTCTATAGATATTCCAGAAGCATGGACATTAATAGAAGTTGATGTATCTCAATTAGTTGAACTAAAAACCAACACTGACCCAATATCCTATCCTAAACTTACATATATGCCGTTCATAATGAGCGCGATAGTAAAATCAATAAAGAAAAATCCTATAATAAATTCGCAATGGACAAATGAAGGTATATTACTCAAAGATGAAATAAATCTAGGATTTGCAGTTGCAACTGACTTAGGACTTCACGTTCCAGTAATCAAATCAGCCGATAAATTAAACATTATACAATTAGGTGAATTAATAACAAATTTAACTAGTAAAGCAAGAAACAACCAATTGAGTTTAAGTGATGTTACTAATGGTACATTTACAATAAACAATACGGGAGCATTAGGCTCAATAATAGGGAAAGCAATAATATATCCAGGGCAAGCTGCTATTATCAATACTGAATCTATCCAAAAACGTCCTGTAATAATTGACGATAAAATATGTATTAGATCAATGATGAACCTTTGTTTAACTTTCGACCATAGAATAATGGATGGATCAGATGCGTCTAAATTTATGAATGACGTAAAGTTAGAATTACAAAAAATCCACAATGATTCCATCAAATGAT
The DNA here is from genome assembly GCA_964645865.1 of uncultured Dehalococcoidia bacterium. Classification (GTDB taxonomy): domain Bacteria; phylum Chloroflexota; class Dehalococcoidia; order Lucifugimonadales; family OSU-TB39; genus OSU-TB39. Next base: position 4,760 of record CAZYCG010000008.1, read on the forward strand.
GATGGCTTGACCAGTTAATTTGTAAAATTCGGTGTAAATCATGGTAAGTAGCTGTTTGAATTTAAATTTGGGAACAACTAGTTACGAAGATGCCATGAATATACAAAATAAATTGCATGCGCTGATTAGTTGCAAAAAAATCCCAAACATTCTCCTAACTCTTGAACATCCTCACACCATAACCATTGGCAAAACTGGTTCAAATCAAGACCTTAAAATCAATTCCAAATCTATTTCAGAATCAGGAGTAGATATAATTAAAACAAATAGGGGAGGAAAAGCTACTTACCATGGTCCTGGACAATTAATAACATATCCAATTATTAACTTACGAGAATTAAAACTTGGACCTCAAAAATATATTTTTAAAATCGAGGAAACTATAATAAAAACCTTAAATGAATTTGGGGTTAATGCATCTAGGTCTATTGGAAATCCAGGGGTATGGGTTGAGAATTCTAAAATAGCGGCAGTTGGCGTTAAAATTAGTAACGGCATCTCAAGTCATGGATTCTCTGTTAATTTAAACACTAACCTATCATATTTCGACTTTATCATACCCTGCGGGATAGCTGACAAAAGTATTTGTTCACTATATTCCCTAGGAATAAAATCGATTGATGAGAATCTCTTTAGAAAAATCTTAATCAAAAATTTCAGCTTAGTTTTCAACCTGCCAATTCAAATCTCTTCACCTTATGATATAGAACATATGTATAACATAAACATAATATAACTTGCACCTAATTAGTTTGTTAGATAATATCCGATTAAGGTACTTTCTATGCACAATAACAAAGATTTTCTCTCGATAGCTGATTTGCCAATGAATCATGTAAATGATCTCATTAATATTGGCTGTTCATCCAAAACAAACCCTAATCAAAATATTTTAAATAAAAAAAATTTGGTTCTGCTTTTTGAAAAACCTTCTTTGAGAACGAGAGTGAGTTTCGAAATTGGAATACGGCAATTTGGAGGAGAATGTATATATCTTAACAAGGAAGATGTTGGAATGAACAGTAGAGAAAATGCCAACGACATAGCTAAGGTTTTGGATAGATGGGCTGACGGGATTATCGCAAGAGTTTTTCAACATTCAACACTAATAACATTATCTGAAAATACCAGTATTCCAGTAATAAATGCATTATCCGACCAAGAACACCCATGCCAAGCCATCGCAGATTTAATGACGATTAAGGAACATAAAGGCAATTTGAAAGGATTGAAAGTGGTTTTTGTAGGAGATGGAAATAACGTTGCTACGAGTCTGAGCATAGGTTGTGCTTCAGTGGGAGCAGACTTTATACTATCATGTCCTTCAGGCTATGAAATACAGCATGATCTATGGTTAGAAGCCCAAAAAAGAGCTTCTATAACTGGGGCTAAATTAGAAATAATTAATGATCCAAAATCAGCTGTTTCAAATGCAGATGTCATCTATACTGATGTGTGGATATCTATGGGTCAAGAAGATGAAACAAAAAATAGGATTGAAAAATTCAGCCAATACCAAGTAAATCCAGAATTAATGTCTTTATCAAACAAAAATGCGATATTTATGCACGATATGCCTGCACATGAAAACGAAGAAATATCTGTAGGCATGTTAGACCATCCACAGTCGGTTGTATTTGATCAGGCTGAGAACCGATTACACGCTCAAAAAGGTATCCTTTCTCATATATTTACAAACGTAAATTGAATCTTGAACTTAAACCAAGTTGGCAACTATTGCATTGAATAACTCTAATTCCTTACCAGTAATTAGCATAATAGGAAGGCCTAATGTAGGTAAATCTACATTATTCAATAGACTATTGGGCCAGAGGACTTCAATAATTTCCCAAGTTCCTGGTACGACACGCGACAGGATTAGTTCCAAAACAAATTGGGGTGAAAAACAGTTTGTTTTGACCGATTGCGGAGGTCTTGTTGATAATCCTGAAGATCTTATGGCTGATTTAGTCAACGACCAGGTAACAGCTGCAATAAATCAATCCGACGTAGTAATAATGCTAGTTGATTCTAACGATGGGATTACCCCAGGAGACTTGTTGGTTGCAGATGTAGTGAGAAAAATAAAGGCAAATGTAATAGTAGCCGCAAATAAGTCAGATAATGAAGAACGAATTCAATTATCTCATGTGTTCAATGAACTGGGACTAGGTGAGCCAATACAAATAAGTGCTTACCATAACTTAGGAATCGAATCTTTGATGTCTAAAATAGTATCTTTATTCCCACCTGAACAAAAAACCGAATCAGATGAAACTATATGTAATCTTTCAATAGTAGGTAGACCAAACGTAGGTAAATCAATGTTATTGAATTCTATATCTGGTGCTAAAAGATCTATAGTAAGTCCAATTGCTGGTACAACCCGCGATACGATAGATACCCTTGTAACTTATAAAGACAGTAATATATTGATTTTAGATACTGCGGGCATAAGAAGAAGAGGCAAAATTTCTCATGGAATTGAAAAATATAGCATGTTAAGAACACAAAATGCTATTTCAAAATCAGACGTTTCTATTTTAATGCTAGATATATCTGAAATTGGGACTAATCAAGATTCTCATATTGCCGGATATATAACTGAATCTTTAAAAGGAATAGTTATTGCAGTTAACAAATGGGATTTATCAGCTCAGTACGGGATAACAGAAGAATCCGCAACAAAAGTATTGAAACGTAATTTCAGATTCCTTCATCACGCACCAATATGCTTCATTTCGGCAATGAATAATACTGGCACCGATAATTTGATGACTACTAGTGTTAATGTTTTTAATGAATACAAAAAAATTGTTCCAAATTTGGATCTTAAATACGTAATAATGAACTCGGTCTCGGCACACCAACCCTCAACTTCAGGAAGAAAAGCAGTCAAAGTCTATGGCGTAAAACAAGTCTCAACCAAACCTCCTTCGTTTGTTTTATACGTTAATAATCCGGAAGAAATTCATTTTTCCTATAAAAGATATTTAGAAAATGCCTTAAGAAATGAATTCGGATTTGAAGGAAGTCCACTGTTGCTTGATTTCAGAAAAAACTACTATAAACCAAAATAAATATAAATGCCAACTAACATAGAAATATATATTTTCATTGCTATAACCGGTTATTTAATTGGCGCTATTCCTTACGGTTTGATAGTTGGATTTATAAGCAGGGGCATCGATATACGAAACCATGGAAGCGGTAGTACAGGCGCTACAAATGTTTTGAGGATCTTGGGTTTAAGGCTAGCATCTATCGTAGTCATATTAGACGTATCCAAAGCAATAATTGTTATATTTATTGCTAGTTTTTTCCTAAACGGAGAACCTTTAATCAAAGCGATTGGAGCAATATTTGTTATTCTAGGTCATATTTGGCCGATAACCGCAAAATTACGAGGCGGCAAGGGGGTACTAACAGGAATTGTAGGGTTGATTATCTTATCACCCTTATCGGGGGTGCCTTCCTTTATATTGGCTGTATTAACAATTTCAGTTTTTAAAATCGTTTCTTTAGGATCGATTGTAGGTACAATGGCAAGTGTCATAGCTATACTAGTTCTATACCTGCTTGGACAAGAAAAAAATATAGAATATGTAGCGTACGTGATAATAGGTTCAATTATCATTTTGTTCAAACATACTGATAACATAAAAAGACTAATCTCCAAGACAGAACCTAAAATTGGTAACAGTGCAAAAAAGCAAAAAAATGATGATTAGGAACATTGCGATATGCCTAAAATAGTAATTATAGGTGCTACTACATGGGGTACAACTCTATCTATCGCTCTTGGAAATGCTGGATATAACGTTAATTTATTGACTAGAAGTAAAACTGAAGCATCTAAAATTGAAAATAAAAGAGAAAATCAAAAACTATTGCCAGGCTTTAAGCTTCCATCTAACGTAACAATAAATCATTTGCCAAAAGACTGCCTTGATGATGCAGATATGTTAGTTTTCGCTGTACCATCAAGACGTATACGAGAAAATGCAAAGAATATTGTTAAACATGTAAATGCTTCAACTATAATTACTAGTGCTAGCAAAGGACTTGAAAGTAATTCTGGAAAACGTATTAGCCAAGTAATCGATGAGGAATTCAAAAGTATTGGGCTAAAAAATCCTGTTTGTGCGTTATCTGGTCCAAATTTAGCTTTAGAAATCGCTAGCGGCAACCCAGCTTTATCAGTATTAGCATGCACTGAAATTGAAACAGCACAGAAGGCTCAGTCTCTAATAAACTCTTCCAAATTCAGAGTATACGCTAACGACGATATAATCGGAGTGGAATTAGGTGGAGCACTTAAAAACATTATAGCTATTGGTTCTGGAATATGTGATGGATTAGAATTTGGCGTAAATGCAAAAGCAGCTTTTATAGCGCGCGGACTATCTGAAATCGCCAGATTAGGTGTATCTGCAGGAGCCAAACCAATAACTTTTTCTGGTTTAGCGGGCATGGGAGATTTGATTGCAACTTGTTCCAGTAATTTAAGCAGAAATCACACAGTTGGAGCTCTCCTTTCAAAGGGTGCTTCATTAAATGAAATATTATCTAGCATGCATCACGTCGCTGAAGGCATAGACACAACTAAAGCGGCATTAGGTTTGTCTAGAAAACTGAACGTAGAGATGCCAATAACGGAAGGGATTTATTCCATAATTTTTGACAACAAACCCATAAACGAAGCTATAAATGAATTAATGGCAAGAAATCCGCAATTAGAAAATTGGGTGTAAATCACCGCGAGAATTGACCAAATTCGTACATCACGCAAGATACGGCAGCTATTCCTGCAGTATCTGATCTAAGTATGCGTTTTCCTAAAGATACAGCCTTTGCTCCAACATTTTTAGCGTATTGTATTTCATTTTTATCAAATCCACCTTCTGGACCTACAATTATGTTAACTCCTGATATATGAATAGTAGTATCCTTTACCATAAGAGACAATTGATTTTTTATATCCTCAACTTCTTCTTCCTCCCACAAAATAATCGTTGAATTCTTATTCATATCATATAACTCATTAAAACATTTTATTTCGGACAACTCCGGTAGTACTACTCTTCCTGATAGTTCGGCCGATTCTCGTATGATTTTTTCCCATCTTAATCGTTTTGAAACCATCGCATTCGGTGTGAATCTAGGTATCGTTCTTGATGTTACCAATGGCACAAACTTCGTCACTCCCAATTCAGTACATTTTTGCAAAATATATTCAAATCTCTCTCTAGACTTTAAAATACTTTGATAAAGAGATATTTTCATAGACGATTCGCTGTTGCTTTTGGTTTTTTCTAATACCTCTCCGTGTATTTTCTTGCTATTGACAATCCTCAATTCAACCAAATATTCATAACCACTATTATCGAAAATTATGACCTTATTACCATCAATCAATCGCAAAACGTTACAAATTTGATGTTCAATATCTTTTTCAAATATGACAGCATTTTTTTCAATACGATTTTTGTCTACATAAAATCGATGCATCTAAACATTTCTCAGACATAAAGCAACCCAATCCGCTGTACCTAACTTAGATACCACATTTAGATTTAATTTTTTAAAAACATCGATTATTTCGGATTCGGTATTATCTAAAAAACCTGAAATTAATAGATATCCTTTCGGCTTCAAATATTCGGTGATTTCTTTTGAAAGATCTAATATAACTTTACTAGAAATATTTGCCACAACAATATCGTTGCTATATTTATCAATATTTTTATTTGGAACCGAACCATTTGAAATGGATACTGAATCACCAATTCCGTTAATTTTTATATTTTCCCTAGCCACTTTTATAGCGGTTTCATCGTTGTCTATACCAATAACTTTTTCTGAACCCATTTTGGCACTCGCGATTGAAAGAATTCCTGAACCACATCCTAAATCTAATACCGCATGGCATGGTTTAACTAATGTTTCCAACATTTCTAAGCACATGCGGGTGGTTGGATGGTGACCAGTTCCAAAAGCCATACCAGGATCTAATTCTATAACTATCTTTCGATTAACTTTTTTCGATTTCAACCAACTTGGAACGATTGCAAGTGTTTTTCCAATTTCTAAAATTGAAAAATGCTTTTTCCAAGATTCATGCCATTCCTTTTCATTCAAAACACGTTTGGACAATTTAGACACTTCACCAACATGGGCTAGTAACCTAACTCCAATATCTATCTGGTTGAAAACAATCTCATAATCGGTGTCTGATTTAAGGTAAGTTCTCACCTTTGTTGCATTATTTGAATACTCTATATTTTCTCCAACATTTTCTAAGACCACACCATTTTTAGAGTACCTGTCAAAAATTTGTACTAAAGGATCAATCAATTCACTATCAGCAACAACACTCAATTCTATCCATTTCAATTTAAGCTCCAATTCAAGTTTGAAATATATATATTGCTATCCAAGATAACTTAATCCTAATTACCTAGCTTATCTTTGATCTTATTAATCCAGGTATCACCATTTTGGATATTTTCACTACCTTCTCCCATGCTAGAGGCGAGTTGCCTCAAAAGTTCTTGTTGTTCTACCGTCAAATTGTTTGGTGTATCAACTTTTATATTGACTATTTGGTCTCCTTTTCTACTAGGTTTATAAAGTCCGGGAAATCCTTCCCCTTTAATGACAACCTTAGTATTCGATTGAATTCCCTTAGGAATTTGAATCTCACGTTTACCTTTAACAACTGGAACTGTAGCTTTACCTCCTAATGCAGCCAAAGCTACATTAATATTATGATTCATCAATATATTATTATCACTTCTGCTGAATATAGGATGCGGTTTGACTTGGATTTTTAAATCTACATTACCTAATCTTTTTGTATCAATATCTATATGTCCTTCATTTTTTAATTTAATAACCATTCCTGAATTTACCCCGGCAGGTATATTGACTAACAAATCTTTTTCAGTTCTTCGAGTCCCTTTGCCTAAACATTCGTCACATTTCTCTTTGACTATAGAACCTTTTCCTTGACACCCACTACAAATCATAACTTGCACAAATTGACCAAAAAAACTTTTATGGGATCTTTTCACTTCACCTGACCCCGAACAATCTGAACATTTGGTAGGTATTGTACCTGGCATACATTTAGAACCTCTGCATACATTACAAGCTTGAAGAGAGACTACTTTTATATTAGCCTCACATCCCCTAACAGATTCCTCAAAGGATATATCCAAAGTTCTCGAAATATGTATATTTGCGCTAGATGGTCTATTTTTCGCTCTAGATAAATCGTCCCCACCAAAAAACGAATCAAAAACATCACCAAACCCAACAAAATCTCCAAAACCTTCAAATCCATTTGACTGATTATTGAGTGGTGAATCCGATCCATATTGATCATACTGTGAACGGGTTTTAGGATCACTTAAAACTTGGTAAGCCTCATTAATCGTTTTGAATCTTTGTTCAGATTCTTTAGTTTTGTTACGATCTGGATGGTATTCAAAAGCAAGCTTACGAAATGCCTTTTTTATTTCTTCCATCGAAGCATTTTTGTTTAATCCGAGCACTTCATAATAATTTTTTTGCCCAACATTCATTCCTAAAAGTATCCCCTGTAATTTATTTAATTATACTTTCTTGTATATTAATTGGACCTCTTTTTTTTCTTAACTGTCCTTACATACCCAGCCAAAAAGAAAACAGGAGCTAACATTAAAAATGAATTGCCTATTCCGGTAGCTAAAGAAACATTCATTGGGCCAAAACATTGTCCTCCAGAATTCTCAGTACTTGTTGATTTATTATCAATTTTATCTACAGAAAATGATGGTGAGGCCGGAGTTGGTGTTGATGTATATGTTGGAGTTACAGTGGGGGTAGGAGAATACGTTGGAGTAGCTGTATTTGTTGAGGTTGCTGTAGGTACATTCGTTGGTGTAGCCGTCCTAGTAGGAGTAGGAGTGGAAGTATTCGTTGGAGTAGGGGTAAATGTCGCCGTCGGACTCGGAGTGGGAGTAAATGTGGGTACACCTACAAAAATCAAATCAAAGTCCTTATTAATCGAACCACTTATATAAGTTCTCGTTGTCCTAGATTGGACACCATTTAGGTAAAAGTATATAGTTTTACCAAATGCTCGATAATCATTAGGGTCTACAACCAGATTCCTATATGTATCATCTTTTTCAATTATCGCAGGCAATGATTGATAATCGCCTATGGTTGCAT
>CAZYCG010000008.1:13079-31215 GCA_964645865.1 uncultured Dehalococcoidia bacterium
GTATCATCTTTTTCAATTATCGCAGGCAATGATTGATAATCGCCTATGGTTGCATAAATAGTTGAACCCTCTTGCACTCTCATTCCTGCTATAACTACGGAACCAGCAAAAATCGCGGGGTTTGCAGAAAGTGGCGTCGCAGTTGGAGTAGGAGTCATAGTCGGAGTTGCAGTAGGAGTAGGAGTAGGAGTAGGAACACTCGAAAAACTCAAATCAAAAATATATGGGCCAAACTGCATTCCAGTTGCCGGATCCGTTCCAGAACGTCCTGGAACAAACCTGTCAGTCTCCCTTGCTTCAATAATTCCATCCAAATAGAATTTTATAATTTGGTTTTTATAACCAGAATCTCCTGGACTTACAACCATCATGAAATATTTACCATTTTTTACTTGTACTGGTTCAGTTGTATAAACAGAGCCATCGCTTTTGATCATTTGGGCCGTTATCCACATCCCTTCCGCACTAGCCCCATTGCCTATAGTAACGCTCCCTCTATACGTAGAGGGTAGAATCAATTCTGGTTCGTCCTCTTCGGCATAAACTTTATCTGTCGTTAAAGTACCAGCAACGACTATAAATACCGAAAACAATATGAGTTTAATTATCTTCAATATAAAAACTCCATGATTAATTCAAATACTATATCTGCATATTATTCTTACCATATCAATGATAGCACACCCACTAAACGCCAATAAGCTTCGACAAGGTTTTTAATTCATCAAATTTGTTGCCTAACTCTTCACAAAAAAACATCCCCCTTACTCATCGGTAAGGGGGATGTTTCACTAATCTTGTTAGTCTATATATCTACTATATAGTTTACTGAGGTGGCACCAGAGTATCAGCACCGTCCATGTAGACTAAGTAACCTGAACCAACTGCAACTGTTGTAGCTGGAGCAAGGTGACCTTCAGCGTCTATACCAAGAACCATGACCTGAGAAACGCTACCGAAATAATCCGCAGCACTCTGGCTTGCGCCAGCAGCTTGGTCACCACTGAGGTCTAGTACAGGAACGAAGTTCCAACCAGCACTCAATGATACTGTTCTAGGTAATGCTCTCTCAGCAAGTTTAACTCTAGGTATCAACACTTCTAATGCTTGGAAAGTAGTTGTCCTTACCAAATAAGCCGTAGAAGAATCAATTGTGCTCAAAGTACCTTCAAACTTGTTACCGTTATCAGGATTCCTTTCAGCTACTAACCAACCACCTGCTGCTGAAGGATCGTAAGTCATCACCATGTTAATTGGATGAGTACTTGCTATCACATCATTTATGTCGTTACTGGTTGGTTCACCTGATAGGGATATCAAGTTGAATCCTGGCTTAAGAGCGATACTTAATGCAGCTCTAGTTGTTACAGTAAACGTCTTTGTCTCAGCAAGACTGTTACCTGCATTGTCAACAGCAGTTATAGCGACTGTATGATCACCTACAGACCAACCACCTGATGGTGCAGCTAGTGTATATGTAATATTGTCAATTGTATTAATAGTTGCGGCAGTACCGTCAACAGTAATACTACTTACACTAACAGTTGTATGGCTGTCATGTGTCAAAGCACCTGTTGTGTATTCATCATCTTCAGCAGTATATGCGAGGTTTACGAAAGCCTCTGCATCATCTGTGGAAGATGGTGTTACAGCAACTGCTCCGACTGCTTTGTCAACTTCGAACAACGTAGCAGATGAGTTACCTGCATCTGATGCATGACCAGACGTCTGTGTGTTACCTGATGTATCTGCCAAGGAGATATATACATTGTATAGACCCTTGTCAGTTGCATCTGTGAACTTGTAAACCCACTCGAACGATGTACCCGCTGCTACAGTTGTAAAGGAGTTAGCAGTTTCAGCTGTAGTAGTTGCAACGTTATTATTAGTTCCAACTTTCGTAACTGCAGCTGTACTTATTACAGGAGCTACAACAGTTTCATCCGTAGATATCGATAAAGTAATCGATTCGGATGTAGCTGCTCTACCTGAAGTACTAGTACCTGTAAGAGTAGCCGTGATTACTGGCTTCAAACCGTCTGTTGCAGTAATTTCACCTACAGCAGTAGTGTTACCAGCATCGTCTTGGATATCACCCACAATTCTAACTACCGGAGCAGCGTCTGCAGGCATATCATTCACTAATGTTATAAATACGTGGTCGTTAAGATTAGTCTTATCGAACCATTCTGCTTTCTCGACATCTAGATCTGCGTTATCCAAAAGAATTCGGAAGTCAGATCCGTCAGCATCGATACTTGCTCCACTTAATTTATCAGAGAATCCAACTCTGATAGATTTTCTGTTACTAGAAGCTGTAATAGCTCCAGCAGTCGTTGATGTATCTGCTGTTGCACCTGTTCCAGCTTTATCAGAACCAGAAGTAACTAATGCAGGAGGTGTCAGGTCTATTTCTACATCCAAATCTGTAGCTGTAGTAGAGTTACCCAAAGCGTCCAACGCGGTTATTGACCACGTATGAGCTGCTTCAGATAAAGTCAAACCAACAGAAATCCTCCAGCTTCCACTTCCAAGATCTGTTACGACAGGACTGAAAGCAGCACTGTCAACAGTAATCGTGTTGTTGCCCTGAACAGCACTTGCAGTCGCACCTACACCTATTCCAGCATCAGTAACTTCAGCTTGGAATAACTGTGATTGACTTCTACTCGATGTTGCATCTGCAGGACTCTTGTTAGAGATCACAGGACCAGTTGCATCAACAGTAGAATAAGCAACGCTATCAGAAGTTAACGCTGTTATCGTCAAATTACCAGCCGTTGTGTATGAAACGTTTATAGTTTCACCATCAGCTGCCTTTATTGTAGTACCTGTTGTAGTACTAGACGTGACGCTATAAGTACCTGTAAAGATACCTGTGTTAGCACCAGATTCTGTAAGAGCGAGTGTAACACTCTCACCTGTTGTAAGGTTTTTCACAACAGTCGCGGATGCTGCTACTGTATCTGCAGATCCTGCATTACCATTCCTGGCAACATCAGTAACCGTTACAGTAACCGTACTATCAGCAACAGCATTGTTACTGACGTACTTTTGGCCTAGAGACACTGATACTGACTGTGCTGATGCAGTACCCATGTACAACATAGCTCCAGATACCAGCGTAACTACTGCCACCAGCAGTGCTGAAAATTTCGCAAATTTATTCACGACGACCCCCTTTTGATATTCCTAATTAACTATTTTGTTAAGGGTAGGATATTTTCCTATATTATTATTTTTTGTATTTTTAAATACGAATAACTATCTGACACAGAATGAATTTTTACACTACGAATATTTGATTGTCAAGCAAGTTGCAACCCTTATTTCCAAGAATTACGAAACTAAAAATAAAGCTTAACAATTTTGTGTATTTCAGCATTAAATCCATATCAAATTTATATATATCGAATATTATATTAGAGGATTTTATATGTCAACTTAATCTGGATACATAAAATCCCGAATATCGTGCACGGTTGATTCAAACCATCATTAAGATGCTATTGTATGATTTAGTCTTCAAGAATTAGATCCATTACCAGTCTTATTAAGTTTACCGAGAAAATCTTCATTGCTCTTACTTTTAGACATGAAACCTAACACTTTTTGAGTTACATCAGATGAGTCTCCATCTCTATTATCTCCAGATATACTAACCATTCGCCTTAACAACCATATTTGCTTGAGCATCTTTTCATCCAAAAGCAATTCTTCTCTTCTTGTACCACTTCTTGTAATGTCTATAGCTGGAAAAACTCTTTTTTCAGATAATTTACGTTCGAGATGAACTTCCATATTACCAGTACCTTTAAATTCTTCATAAATAACATCATCCATTCTACTTCCTGTTTCTACAAGACAAGCTGCAAGTATAGTTAAACTACCACCATCTTCAGCATTCCTGGCAGCACCAAAAAATTTTTTCGGAGGGTAAAGAGCAACAGGATCTATACCTCCTGAAAGTGTTCTTCCACTTGTAGGAACATTCAGGTTATAAGCTCTTGTCAATCTAGTCAAACTATCAAGTAGAATCACTACATCAGTACCTGCTTCAACGAGTCTTTTTGACCTTTCTAAAACCAATTCTGCTACCTTACAATGATCTTCAACAGGTTCATCGAAAGTAGAACTGTAAACCTCCCCATCAACTGAACGTATCATATCAGTGACTTCTTCTGGCCTTTCACCAATTAGCGCTACCATAAGGTGAACTTCAGGAAAATTCTCTGTTATTCCATTGGCTATTTGCTTTAATAAAGTGGTTTTACCTGCTTTCGGCGGAGAAACTATCATACCTCTTTGACCACGTCCTATTGGCGCAACCATATCAATTAAACGGGTTGATAGTTGTTCCGGTTGTGTTTCCAACTTAAGCAAGTCTTGTGGAAATATAGGTGTCAATTTTTCAAAATGAGGCCTATTTTTTGATGATTCAGGCTCCAAAGTATTCACCGTCTCTACCTTGATCAAACCAAAATACCTTTCACCATTTTTTGGAGGCCTAACTTGACCCGAAATTTCATCTCCGGTCCTTAAACTAAACCGTCTTATTTGTGACTGAGAAACATAGACATCACTAGAATTTTTATGTTGACCCTTAGACTTCAAAAATCCAAAACCATCATTAGTGATGGACAAAACACCATTCGCTACTATATCTACATCACCTTGAGCAATATGATTTATTAGCTTCGCTATCAAATCTCTGCGCTTAGGATTAGCTCCTTCGTCATACAGACCCAATTCAAACGCTTCTTGAAATAAATCAGCGTCCGCTCTGCTTTGAAATTCGAGTATATCTAATTTAACAGATTCTTTTTCAGGAATTTTATCATCTTTCTTTTTAGGCATTTTCACTTCACTTTATAATTTAAAACCTTATTTACCACAATATCAACGTATAGAAAAGGAACCAAAATTCCCCTAATAAAGCTTCTAATATTAATTTCATTGGAGCATCGAGTCAAAATCACTGTTTTTATTATAAATTCTTTATTATCTATAATGACTACGGTGTAAATCGGAAAACAGAATCGCTAGCGGGGCTAATCAAATCTGAGGGAAACTTAGATAATTGACTATATGTACAAAAGTACTTGTGAAGTTTAACATATCAATGAAATATAGTCTATGTTTTACATAAAAACCGGATTGCAAAATCAACAATCACTCAATATTTAATGAATGCTGACCGCCTTCTCTAATTGTAGCCGCCGCATTCCCAATAAAATCTTTAAATATAGGATGCGGTTTGTTGGGCCGTGATAAAAATTCAGGATGAAATTGAACACCAAGCATAAACGGGTGTTTTGTATGTTCCATTATTTCCACTAATTTACCATCAGGAGATTTGCCACTCGCAATCAAATCAACTTGCTCAAAATCTTCTAAATATCGATTATTAACCTCAAATCGATGTCTATGCCGCTCATTGACAAAGTCTATACCATAAGCTGATCTCGCTTTTGTACCATCCAGCAATTTACAGGGGTATATGCCTAGCCTCATTGTGCCGCCCATATCTGTAACGTTTTTTTGCTCAGGCATCAAATCGATTACGGGTTCAGATACTTTATCTCTAAATTCAGTAGAATTTGCTCCATCTAAAGATAAAAGGTGCCTCGCCATTGATATAACCATAACCTGCATTCCTAAACATAGACCTAAATATGGCACCTTGTTTAAATATGCATATTTAGCTGTCTCAACCATACCTTCGATACCCCTCGGTCCAAATCCGCCCGGGACGACAATTCCTGAAACAGTTGAAAGTGGATTTTCTGGACCACTCAGCTCTATATCTTCGGCATGAATCCATTTGATATCTAATTTGTAACCCCGCTTAAGTGCAGCATGAGTCAAAGACTCTTTAACTGAAATGTAAGCATCCTTTAAATCAATATATTTACCAACAACTGCTATTTCCATTTTTGATTTACAATTCAACATTCCTTGAACCATAACGTCCCAATCAGTCATATCTACATTCTTGCTAGATAAATTGAGTGCATTAACAATCAAGCCGCCTAATCCTTCATCTTCCAAAATCAAAGGGATCTGATAAATATTCGGAACCGTAGGCATACCAATAACGCCTTTTCTTGAAACATCACAATGAATTGCTATTTTATCTTTTATATCCTCATCAACCTCGTGTTCACTTCGACATAATATTGCATCAGGCTGTATGCCTATAGACCTAAGTTCTTTAACACTGTGCTGTGTGGGTTTAGTTTTAAGTTCACCTGTAGCGTTTATAAAAGGAAGATACGTAACGTGAATATAAAAAACATTATCTCTACCAACTTCATTTCTCAATTGTCTAATAGCTTCAAGAAAAGGCTGTCCCTCAATATCACCCACAGTACCGCCGACTTCTACTATCACAACTTCTGACTTACTTTCATCGCCAACAGCAATTATTCTCTTTTTTATAGCGTCAGTAACATGAGGCACCGATTGAATAGTACCTCCCAAAAATTCCCCTTTTCTTTCACGCGCTAAAACATCTACATAAACCTGACCAGCAGTCATGTTGGACAATTTATCTAAATTAATATCAATAAAACGCTCGTAATGACCCAAGTCCAAGTCAGTTTCAGAACCATCTTCGGTTACAAAAACTTCTCCGTGTTGGTACGGAGACATAGTTCCAGGATCAACATTAAGATAAGGATCAAGTTTTAATACCGAAAGTGAGATTTTTCGATTTTTGAGAATACGTCCTATTGAAGCTGTAGTTATACCTTTACCTACTGAACTTACTACGCCACCTGTTACAAAAATATACTTTGCCAAATTATTAGATACCCTGTATTAAATCTTAATTAAAAATTACTATTGTCAACTTATGGCGCTTCAAATTCACATGCACAAAAGCGATCACTGTTGGAAGTATATGTTTGTCTGTTTTTTCTTGTCAACTAAACAGTCTCTACCAAACATTTAAAATGTTATTATGTTGATAAATTATAAATATTATTGAAAGGAATTAATCAAATGCGATTTTATAAAGTAATCAATAATAAAACAAAAGAAGTTTGTTTGACGGCACAAATAAATGAAACCACACTTGGCGGAATTAATTACAAAGACCAGCCATTATCAAGCATTGAACAGTTACTAGAACTAGCTGGTGATAACTTCACTGACTTAGATAATATAGCTTTACCATTGTTGAACTCAACAAAGTTTAAAATTAACTTGGAAGACTTAATTTCTTCGTCTAAAGAAAAATCTGGTTTATTTAGAATGTGCCAACCGTATACACCTACAGAAATATGGGCTGCCGGAGTAACTTACAAATCGAGTGAACTTGAACGCAAAAGAGAAAGTGACACCCCTGATGTATATGCAAAAGTATACAATTCAGATCGGCCAGAAATTTTTTTTAAAGCAACAAAAGAAAGATCTGTAGGGCCATTTGACGAAATCGGCATTAGGCAAGATTCAAGCTGGAATGTCCCAGAAGCCGAATTAGCACTAGTTTTATTTAATAATGAGATAATTGGATATACAATTGGGAATGATATGAGTAGCCGATCAATTGAAGGAGAAAATCCTTTGTATCTGCCACAGGCTAAAACATATAACAAATGTTGTGCAATTGGACCTAGTTTCGTAACTGCCAGCTCCATAACTAATCCTAATTCACTAAACATAGAGTGTTCTATATTTAGAAAAAATCAACTTATATTCAAAGACCATTCTTCAACCTCGTTAATGTCACGAGAGTTCGAAAGCCTTAAAGAATGGCTAACCAAAAGTAACTCCATACCTAACATGACAACCTTTTTGACAGGGACGCCCATAATACCACCACCTGAATTCAGCTTGTTGGAAGGAGACTTAGTACGCATAGCAATAACTGATATTGGAATATTGGAAAACAACGTAGTAAAAGTGTGAATAATTATCTCACGCGTATGTTAGTCCACCATCTAAATAAATTGTTTGACCCGTCATATAGTTTGATGCATCTGAAATTAGATATGCTGCTAAATAGCCTACCTCGTTTAAGTCACCAAATCTGCCTAAAGGTACGTTTGATTTAGCCCAGTTTTTTCTTTCTTTCAAAAACTGTTCATTCTCCAAATCAGCGTCCGGAAAAGCACCAGGAGCAATAGAATTAACCAATATATTATATGGAGCCCATTCAAGAGCTAAAGCTTGAGTAAATCTAGCTAAGCCAGCTTTTCCAGCCGAGTATGCTGTCATGTGAGAAGCACCCTGCCTAGCGGCAATACCTGTTATATTTATTACTTTGCCTTTTTTACGCTTAAGAAAATGTGGGCCTATAGTTTTACAACCCAAAAATGCGTGGGTTAAATTTATATCAATTATTTTATTCCATTCCATTATCGTCATTGAAGATTCCTCGCCAGGCAAATCAGCTACTGGTTTGGATATGGCATCTCCTAAATTGTTTATAAGCACATCAATATTTCCTAATTTTTGTAAAGCAAAGTCAATTGTGCGGTCCCATCCAGAAATTGTTGTATTATCTGTAGCCAACACTTCAATTTTGATATCTTTCATACTAAGTTCTTCAACTAATTTGTTTAAATACACATCAGTTAAAGCAGTGCAAAGTATATTAGCACCAGATTCTGCCAATACCCTTATAATCCCTTTCCCTATACCTCTAGCAGCACCTGTAATAACTATGTTTTTACCCGTGATATCAAATTGTTTTAACAAAGACAAAATTCCCTCTTATATAAATCATCTAAGGTAAATATAAGTTTTTTAACCATTTGCTAATTCACTCACTGTAGCTCCAATTTGCGCAGGTGAATTTACTATTGAACACCCAGCCGATTTTAAAGCCCTGATTTTTTCACTTGCACTTCCAGATTTACCTGTAATTATTGCTCCCGCATGACCCATTCTTCTATTAGCAGGGGCACTTTTACCAACTATTAGAGCAGCTACTGGTTTATTAAAGTGATTTTTTATGTAATCCGCAGCATCCTGCTCTTTAGTACCGCCAATTTCACCAATCATAACAACTGAATCTGTCTCTGGGTCATTGTTAAATAATTCCAAAACATCAACAAATGACGTTCCTACAACTGGATCACCACCTATACCAATACACGTAGATTGGCCAATGCCTAATTCTGTTAACTGAGCTACTGCTTCATACGTAAGAGTCCCACTTCTGGACACAATTCCAACCCTTCCTGGTTTATGTATATTACCGGGCATTATACCAACTTTACATTTGTGACCAGGCGAAATAAGTCCGGGACAATTTGGACCGATTAACCTTACATCTTCTTTTAGCCTAATATCCCTTATTACTCTTAGTGTATCGCTCACTGGAATTCCCTCAGCAATAACTACTATGGTTTTAATTCCAGCGTCAACCGCTTCAAATATAGCATCAGGAGAAAATGCAGGTGGTACGAATATCAAAGAGGTATTAGCATTAGTCTCTTTTACAGCAATTTTCATATTTTCATAAACTTCTAAATCACCCAATACTTTCGTACCGCCTTTACCGGGCGTAACACCACCAACTATCTTTGTTCCATATTCCAAACATTTCTCAGCATGAAAACTCCCTTCTTTTCCCGTTATTCCTTGAACCAAAACAATTGTATCTTTGTCTACTATTATCGACATTATTTTTAATTCTCCCTGATAGCAATCGAAGCATCATCCAAATTTTGTACAAAAATAACCTTTAATTCTGAACGTTTTAATATAGAAATACCCTGATCTGCATTAGTACCAGCCATACGCACAATCAAAGGGATATTCTTGTTTTCTACACTCTGAAATGCTTTAAGGATTCCGGTTGCTACTAAATCGCAACGAAGTATACCTCCAAATATATTTACCAGTATCTTTTCGACATCATTATCGGAAAGTATGATTTTCATTGCCTCGCAAACCTTATCAGGGCTAGCTCCACCACCAACGTCTAAAAAATTTGCAGGACCGGCACCAGAACTAGTAGTAACATCCATTGTTGCCATAGCTAAACCAGCGCCATTTACCAAGCAACCAACGTCTCCATCCAACTTAACGTAGCTAATATTATATTCATGGGCAATAGACTCGAGTGGATCCTCTTGAGCAATATCCCTTAATTGAAATAATTCTTTATTTTTATATAGAGCATCGTCATCAAACAAAATCTTTGCGTCAGCAGCGATTAAATCACCATTCTCCGTAATTGCTAAAGGATTAATTTCTATCAAAGAACAATAATATTTACTATATATTTGATACATTCTTGTCAAAATTTGAAATACTGATTTACGCTTGTCTAAATCTATTTCAGCTTCATAAATCAAGTCTCTAGCCTGATAGTCCAATAAACCATAGACTGGATCAATTTCGCATCGTTTGATTTTTTCAGGAGCTTTTTCTGCTAATTCTTCTATATCTACTCCACCAAATTTACTTAGCATAGCTATATGCGTTTCAGTTTCAGGATTTGCCAAAATTGAAACATATATCTCTCCAGATATATTAATTGGTTCCTCTACCAAAACTGATGAAACCAATAATCCGTTAGGTCCTGATTGTTCTGTGTATAATCGAGACCCTATCAAACGTGCTGCTTCTACCTTGGATTCTTCAGCTTTTTCTACTAGTTTAACTCCTCCTGCTTTACCTCTACCGCCAGAATATACTTGTGCTTTAACAACGCATCTACCACCTAATTCCGTAGCCAAATCAAATGCAACTTCCGGATTTTCAGCATTACCACCCATTGGTATTTTTATTCCAAACTTACTAAGAATTTCTTTTGCCTGATATTCGTGTATCCTCAATTCAATTTACCTCTCCAAACATTCAAATTTTAGTACTCTCTGGCGGAGGGAGTGGGATTCGAACCCACGATACCGTTGCCGATATAACGGTTTTCAAGACCGTCGCATTCGTCCACTCTGCCATCCCTCCATTATGAAAAACGAAAATAAAAACAGCTTTCATTAACAGACATGAAACTAATTTCATTTTAAATTAATTAAATCAAAAAACAACAATTTTAAAACATCATTGTAAAAGCATTTAATTATAAAAAATGACCTTACTAAACATATGTAATAAAAAATTGGCGACTATCTAAACATAGAAAGTCCTTTTAAATTACCCTTGCTCATTCGTTTCATCATTTTTTTCATTTGAGAAAACTGATTTAGTAAATTATTCACATCGGCAGGTTTAGTACCACTTCCTTTTGCTATTCTACGCCGCCTGCTGCCATCAATAATTCCAGGCTTTCTTCTTTCATTCACTGTCATAGAATTTACAATAGCTTCTATTTTACTTAGGTTCTTTTCTCCGTCTTCATTGTTTGGTAATTGAATATTTTTTTTCGGTAATCCGGGGATTTTTTCAATAAGCCCTGTCAATGAACCCATTTTTTTTATTTGGTTCATTTGGCCAACTAAATCATTTAAATCAAAGTCATCCTTCTTTATTTTTCTTTCTAATTGTTTTGCATCATCTTGGTTAAATGACTTGCTCGCAATTTCACTTAAACCAGCAATATCTCCCATTCCTAAAATGCGAGATGCTATTCGATCAGGATGAAATATTTCTATGTCACCTGTTTTTTCTCCTGTACCCAGAAATTTCAAAGGAACACCGGTTGTATAAACCACTGATAAAGCAGCACCACCACGAGCATCTCCATCAATCTTAGTTAAAACTACACCCGTTAATCCAATATTTTTTGCAAAACTTTCAGCTACGTTAACTGAATCCTGTCCGGCCATTGCATCTAGAACTAGTAACGCCTCAGATGGATCGGCTGTATCATAAATTTCTTTTAATTCTTTCATCAAATCTTGATCTATCTGAAATCTGCCAGCCGTATCAATTAAAATACAAGTTGCTTGACTTTTAGTCGCAAATTCTATCCCTCCTATTACAACTTCACTTGCTGTATCACCGCTTTTAGGAGAATAGACTGCAGCATCAATTGATTTCCCCAAAATATTCAATTGTTCTACCGCTGCTGGTCTATGTATATCTGCAGCCACTAAAACAGGTGTATGTCCGTTAGTTTTTAAATGTGCTGCTAATTTTGCGGTTGTAGTAGTTTTGCCTGAACCATTAAGTCCCATAAGTAAAATTACTGGAATCGAATCAGATTTCAATCGTAATTCGCTTACTTTAGAACCAAGAATTGAAGTTAAAACATCTGAAGTAATCTTGAGAATTACCTGTGAGGGGCTGACACTAGTGTGTAATTCCACGGCATTACACTTTTCTCGTATATCTTCTGTGATCTGCTTTACAACCTTAAAACCCACATCTGCTTCCAACAAAGCAATTCTTATTTCACGCAGAACTTTATCAATATCTTTTTCACTTAGGGTGCCTTTCTTGCCCAACGTGAAAAATATATCATTTAATTTTGTCGAGATAGCGTCAAACATAAAACATTAAACCAATAAACTAATTCGATACAATTGAATTTTACGGGACATTAAAAAGCTATTCTTTTTCTTTATTTAATAACTTTGCACCTACAAGTTTCAATTGTTCAGGCTGGTCTTCATATTTAAATTCCCTCATGCAAGCTATTGCAGAAACATAATCTCCAGGACGAGGCTTAAAAATCGTCACACCCTGAGCAACTCTTCCAGTTTTCCTAATTTCATCCAAACTTGTTCGCATTACCTGAGCTTTCCGTGAAATGACGTAAACTTCATCACTGCCTGCTATTACTTCTGCTGCTGCAATAGCTCCAGTCTTTTTAGTGACATTCATGGTTTTTAAACCGGACCCAGCTCTTTTCTGTGGCCTATACTTTTCTAAATCTGTTAATTTCCCATAACCATTTTTACTAATTACAAGTAGCCTAGATTCAGGTACAACCACGTCCATTGAAACCATGTTGTCTTTTTTATCCAATAACATCCCTCTTACTCCACCAGCTTGTCTAGAACGTGACAAAATATCAGTAATTGCAAACCTGATAGACTTTCCATTTTGTGTGACCATCATCACATCATCATCTTCTTTACAATTCTTTGCAGAAACTACTTCATCTCCACTTTTAACCTTCATGACTATCAAACCACCCCTGCGTATTTGACCGCTTTCTGTTATCAATGAACTTAATTTGTTCATTTGCACCTTTTTAATCGAAGCGTTTTTAGTTGCTAAAACCAAATACAAATCTGGGCGCTTTAGACTGTTAACACCTATTATAGATTTAACCGTTTCATTTTCAGCGAGAGCTATTACATTTCTGACAGGTACCCCACGGGTATTCCTTGCAATATCAGCCCTTAACTCGAACGACCTCATGGCTAAAACTCTACCTTTATTCGTAAAGAAAAGCAGAGTGTCATGGGTATCACATACAATTATGTGTTTTACAGGGTCATCGTCTTTGATATTCATACTCACCACCCCTTTTCCACCACGATGTTGATTCCTATAAGTATCTGCAGGTATTCGTTTTATATATCCGCCTTCGCTAAGCGTGACAACAATTTGTTCATGAGCCTCAAGTTCTTCTCTTGTAAAATCTTGTACAGTAGCGGTTATAGCAGTACGCCTCGCTCCTCTAAGAGACTTCTTCATTTCCTGAGTTTCCTCAGATACTACTGCAAGTATCTTATGTGGATCTGCAAGCTGTTCTTCATAATATCTGATTCGCTCTTGCAAATTCTGATATTCATCTTCAATTTTTTGCGTTTCTAATGCTGCTAATCTTCGCAACTGCATTTCTAAAATTGCTTGAGCTTGTATCGCATCAAGACTGAATTTACTGATAAGTTGTGTTTTTGCCTCATCAACGTCTTGGGAAGACCTTATTAAATCAATCACTTCATCTATATTAGCGATTGCAACACGATATCCATCTAAAATATGACATCTTGCTTGCGCTTTTTTCAGTTCAAATCTAAATTTCCTAGAGATGACTTCTTCACGGAATTTAATATAATAACCCAGACTTTCTTTAATATTAATCAGCTTCGGCACACCATTTGCAAGAGCAATCATGTTAACCGAAAAAGAGCTCTGCATCGGAGTGTATTTGTATAAGTTATTCAGTATCACAAAAGCCTGAGCGCCACTTCGTAACTCCATGACTATACGCATACCATTTCTATCAGATTCATCTCTTACTTCTGATATACCTTCAAGTCTTTTCGTTTTAACCAAACCCGCTATTTTTTCAACTAAACTAGCTTTGTTTACTTGATAAGGCAACTCTGAAACAACTATTTTCATCTTACTTGATCTTTTTGCTTCTTCAATAGTTGCAGTCGCCCGTACTATAACTTGACCTCTTCCAGTTTCAAAAGCATTCCTGATACCTTCTTTCCCCATAATCGTAGCACCTGTAGGGAAATCAGGTCCTTTGATATGCTTCATTAATTCATCCATTGTGCTATCCGGATTTTCTATTAGCTGAATTATCCCATTACATACTTCAGTTGGATTGTGAGGTGGTATATTTGTAGCCATACCTACTGCGATACCTGTAGCACCATTTACCAGTAGATTAGGCAATCTTGCAGGCAATATCGCCGGTTCCTCGAGTGTGGCATCAAAGTTTTCAGAGTAATCAACTGTATCTTGATCTAAGTTGGCCAACATCAATTCGGCTTCTCTAGTTAACCGCGATTCAGTATATCTCATCGCCGCAGGAGGATCTCCGTCAACGCTGCCAAAATTACCCTGTCCATCAACCAACGGTACTCTCAGAGAAAAATCTTGAGCCATACGAACCATAGCTTCATATACAGCACTATCACCATGTGGGTGGTATTTTCCTAAAACTTCACCCACTAATCTTGCACTCTTTTTAAAAGATGAACCTGGACGCATTCCTAAATCGTGCATTGCATATAAGATTCGCCTTTGTACAGGTTTTAAACCGTCGCGAACGTCAGGAAGAGCTCTCGAAACGATTACGCTCATAGCATAACTGAGATAAGATTTTTTCATCTCCTCTTCGAGAGAAGCAGGCTTTACATATCCATACTCTGTCTTTGTAACCAAATTAGCCTCCTGCCAACTTAAATCGCACACCGATAGATTTAAACACTATGCTAGTATAAAACTTATAATTTTTTTAGACAAATATAAAAACTATCAATAGATTGGATATATACAAATTTGCAACATTTCTTTGAGAATCAACCCGCACAATTACTACACATGCCTTTTTGTTTCAGGGGAAGGGCGCAACTCCCCCTGAAACACTTTGGGGTATCCTCGGCTAAAATACACAAATCCTGAGGATAGTTAATTTGTTGGTTAACTCCCAACATATTAAAAAATTATCATGTGCCACTGCTTGTTTCAAATTTAGTCCACTGCTGTGCCATTAGCGTGTGGCATATTATACGATTTTGTGGCATAATGCTTTTGGAATGAATAATTTAACTGAAAAACTCCAATACCAGCATAGTCAATCTCCTCCTTATGTAAGCTTTAACACATTTAAAACTTTACTGGATTGGTTAAAAGTTGAAGGTGTGCCACTTAGGCTAGACAGGTCATTTTGGCATGATAAATTTAGTGGTAGTACAGGATCTCAGCTGATGGCGTCTTTAAGATTCTTAGGATTACTTGATGGAAACAACCCATTACCAGAGCTTGAAAATTTAATACAAGCTGAATTTGACAAGAAATCATTAGTGTTGAAAGCATTAATTCAAAACTCCTATACTTTCATACACTTTGAAGAATTGCACCGAGCAACGCCTTCGATGCTCATATCTTGGTTTAAAACCTATCCGATAGATGGGCATACACTAAGGAAAGCAATCTCTTTTTTCATAAGCGCATCGATAGAAGCAGAGCTTCCTATTTCTAATTCAATTAAAAAAATGTCGAAATATAGGTCCAAAAGTAAAGGTTTAGAAACAGGGCACAAAACTTCTCAAATAAATTCACCATCGAATTCCCTTTCACCAGATATCAATTCGGTCAACACAACCAAATCGGCAATAAACCAATCCACTGTTAATTTAAAAAGCGGTGGATCACTAAATTTGTCGATAGACGTTAATCTTTTTGATTTGTCAGAAACCGACCGCAAATTTGTATTATCTGTTATAGATGCGGTTAAAAATTATGAATTTTAGTCAGACATTTAAATTAAAATTACTTTAAAAGGTCTTTTCGGTTAATAATCCGAATCATTTAATAAAATATTTAGGATATATTGCACTTCTAGTTTCGGTTTTAGGGATAAAGAGGCTGGTTTTTCTATTGCTAGTACTTACAAGCACCAGCATCAACTGTAAAACTATAATTGAGTGCGATTTAAACTCATGTTATTATTCGAACATCTAAGAATTAAAAGTTGAGATTATAAAACATGGATAATGGCAAAGCTAAAGCATTAGAAATTGCTGTTGGGCAAATAAATAGTCATTTTGGAAATGGCTCGATTATGACACTAGGTGAATCAAAACATATAACTCCAGTTGGAGGCATATCAACTGGATCACTTTCACTAGATATGGCAACAGGAATTAATGGCATTCCTAAAGGCAGAGTAACCGAAGTCTACGGAGCAGAATCTTCAGGGAAATCTACCTTAGCCTACCATGTGATGGCTGAATGCCAAAAAACTGGCGGTACTGCTGCTTATATTGATACTGAACACGCTCTTGATCCTGATTATGCTAAAAGATGTGGTGTAAACACAGATGATTTATTAATATCGCAGCCAGATTTTGCAGAACAAGCTTTGGAAATATGTGAATATTTAGTACGTAGCGGTGCTATTGAAATCCTTGTACTAGACAGTGTAGCCGCTTTAGTACCCAAGGTTGAACTTGAAGGTGATATGGGAGATGCACATGTAGGTTTACAAGCTAGATTGATGTCCCAAGCATTAAGAAAATTAACTGCCGCAATAAACAAATCTCATTGTGCCGTTATATTTATTAATCAAATAAGAGAGAAGGTTGGTATTATATGGGGCAATCCTGAAACTACACCTGGTGGAAGAGCATTAAAATTTTATAGCTCTCTACGAATAGATTTAAGAAAAACAGAATCTATAAAAAAAGGAACCGATATAATTGGCTCTAGAGTTAAAGCTAGGATAGTTAAAAATAAAGTAGCTCCTCCATTTAAAGTAGCTGAATTCGACATAATGTTTAATTCTGGTATAAGCAAGGAATCCGATATCGTTGATATCGGAGCAGAACTAGGCATAATACAAAAAAGCGGAGCCTTCTATTCTTTTAATGACATTAAACTAGGTCAGGGCAAGGAAAATGTGAAATCATTCTTATCCGAAAATGTTGAAGTTTCTTCTCAAATCCAAAATCTCATAGCAGAAAACATTGCGTAAAACTATATAAGCTCAAATATTTTTTGGAAATATACTAGGACAATTATATGTTTGATTTTATAGGGTCACTTGTAATAATTGCGGTCTGTATACTACTCTCTGCTTTTTTCTCTAGCGCTGAATCAGCCTTTTTGACAATACAAAAGACTTCTAGGTTAAATCATTTAATCAACATAGAAGATCCTCGAGCATTGAAAGTATCAAAACTGCTTGAAGATCCCGGAGATCTACTTTCAATAATTTTATTAGGCAATAATCTTGTAAACGTAACATTCACTGCCACTATTACAGGATTAGCGATTTCTTTAATCAACGACCAAAGTTTTGCTATTCTAATTGCTACTATAGTAGGAACTGTTGTTTTGTTAATAGCTGGAGAAATACTCCCTAAGACGATAGCGATTAAATATGCAGAAACACTAGTTTTCATTTATTCTAAACCGTTGAGTATATTGTCTTGGATATTCCTGCCAATTTTGTTCGCATTAAGGTCAATCACCAAATTATCACAGGTTTTTGAAAAGGATAGTAAACAAGATACGGCGATAACCGAAGATGAACTACGTTCTTTAATAGATATAGGAGAGTCTGAAGGTGTAATTGAAACCAAAGAAGCTGAATTACTAGAGAGCGTATTTAAATTTGGAGATAAAGAAGTAAGAGAAGTTATGACACCTAGAACAGAAATGATCTTTGTACCTAACAATTCAACTATCCAAGAATTCTTGAATACTATCGCTAAGCATACCCATACTCGATATCCGGTATTTAAACAAAATAATGACAATATCATAGGTATAATTTCAGCTAAAGATGTTTTAAAAA
>CAZYCG010000009.1:0-15323 GCA_964645865.1 uncultured Dehalococcoidia bacterium
TTTTGAAATCTATATCACCAGTATAAATTGCAGTGCCTACAATTGCACCATCAATTCCTAAATCCGATAATTGTGTAAGATGTTTTGTTGTAGAAATACCACCTGCAATCATTATTTTAGCAGTCGTTAGGGCACGCATAGATTTGATTAAGTCAAAATTGGGTTGTGTCAATGTGCCATCTCTGGTTGTATCGGTTAATATAAATTGGTCAAAATGCAGATGTGACATGTCAACCAATATTTCTGTTGCTTTTTTATTGCTTGATTCTATCCAGCCTTTAGTCACAGCTAAACCATTTTTGTCAAAATCTATACTTATAATTATTTTATCTTTACCATATTCGTTGATTAATTCTATGGTCCATGATGGATGATCAATTGCCGAAGTACCTAATATTATTTTAGAAACTCCTGAGTTGAAAGCATTTTCTACATCTTGTGTGTTTCTAATTCCTCCGCCAATTTGTATGGATATACCATAGCTGGCTATTTTTTCAATTATGGGCAATATTTTTGATGTACCAGAGCGGGCACCTTCTAGGTCAACAATATGTATAATATCAGCACCGTATTCGGCCCACCTTAATGCCATATCAATTGGTGAATCCGAATATGTTGTGGGTTTGTTGTAATTGCCTTGAAATAATCTTACGCATTTACCTTCATATATATCTACAGCAGGTATAAGTTTCATAACGTTTTAACAATTAGTAATGGACACAAAGTTTTTGTATATTTGCAATCCGACTTCTCCACTTCTTTCTGGGTGAAATTGTACGGCAAGTACATTTTTGTAGGTAACAGCGCTACAAAATTCCAGTCCATATTCAGTTGTCCCACATATCAGAGAGCTTTCAGCAGGGACAACATAATAACTGTGTACAAAATAGAAATAATCATTGGTTGGCAATTCAAATAATGATTCATTTCTTTTTTGGAAATTGACCATATTCCATCCCATATGGGGGGTTTTTAAGTTATTTGGCAATTTTTTGACCGTTCCTTTAAAAATTCCCAGACCCCGTTCAGTCCCTTCTTCGGAACTTTCGAAAAGTAGTTGTAATCCTAGGCATACGCCTAAAAATGGTCTTTCGCTTTCAACAAATCTCAATATAGGATCAATTAATTTAGATTTGCGTAGGTTACGCA
The DNA here is from genome assembly GCA_964645865.1 of uncultured Dehalococcoidia bacterium. GTDB lineage: Bacteria > Chloroflexota > Dehalococcoidia > Lucifugimonadales > OSU-TB39 > OSU-TB39. The sequence goes on from CAZYCG010000009.1 coordinate 1,150, forward strand.
TAGAAGGGTCGTTGGCACCTTGTCCTGGAAATACAAGGCTATCAGCGTTTTCTATATGTTTTGGCTCTGTTGCAAGAATTGGAGTGGCACCGAATTTTTCAAGAGCTAGTGTTACGCTTCTTGTATTTCCTCCACCATAATTTATTACTGCTATATTTGGCATTTGATGTTAAATCTTCAATCCTTTTTATTGTTGATTAACTAGTTCCGTATCCCTGTCTTTGTCTTCTAGCCTTCCTAATATGAATAATAGGTCAGAGACGCGGTTAAGATATATTAAAACTTTATTATTGTATAATTGTCCTTTTTCTCGTAGCTCTACCACTCTTCTTTCTGCTGTTCTTACCGTAGATCGTGCGACGTCTAGTGCGGCAGAAGCTTGTGATGTTCCAGGTATTATAAAAAATGGAGGTATTTTGACTTTTTTAGATATTGAGTCTATTTTGTCCTCTAAATCGTTTATCATCTTGGTAGTTACGATTCCAAATTCGTTACGAAATTTTTCGTAACTATCTTTTTCAACAGCTAATTCTGATCCAACAGTAAACATTTCTAATTGAACTGATTTTATAATTGTTTTTACATCAGTATTATTTGAAAATGCTCGTGCTAATCCCATTGCAGATACAGTTGTGTCTACTAACCCGTATGCTTCACATCTTAAGTCAGATTTGGAAATTCGTCCTCCAAGAAATAGTCCTGTGGAACCGCCATCTCCTTGTTTAGTATAGAGTTTCATCAAATCTCCTTGTAGTTATCTGCGGTATGATATTAATGAGTATTAATCAAAGTTAGACATAATATTCATTATTCATTTAAGGGTGTACATCTATAATTTATAATAATAAAATTATACCTCGAACAAGAATAGAGTTTAACGTTTAAATTAATTACATTAAATGAAGCAAACCCAGATATTCTGAGTGTTTTCTACTCTAAGAGTCAATCAAAAAAGTAATCTTTAAATTTATGGCAAACTATTACGACATATTAGGTGTGGGAAAATCCTCCAATGATAAAGAGATAAAGCAAGCTTACAGAGATCTTGCAAGAAAATATCATCCTGATGTAAATCCCGGAGATAAGCAGGCTGAAGAAAAATTCAAAAAGATTAACGAGGCATATGAAGTTTTATCTAATCCTGAATCCAAAAAAAAATATGATATGTACGGAGATAATTGGCAACATGTTGGCAATGTAAATCAAGGAACGAATTTCGGTGGTTGGCCGTTTGGAAGATCTGGACAAGCAGGGAATTCTCAAAGGTGGAGTACCGATTTCGCCGATTTTGAGGATTTGTTTTCTGGTTTTGGTAACATTGGAAGTAAACCAAGAAACAGATATACATCAAAGCCAATCAAAGTTGAAATAACTTTGAAAGAAGCGTTTTCTGGTACTACTCGTCAGATTTCAATTAATGATTCTGGTAGGACAAAAAAAATAGAAGTAACAATTCCTGCTGGAGTAGATACAAATAACAAAATTAAATTAAACCCTAAAGGAATGAGAGAAGTGGTTTTGAATATAAGTGTCACTCCAAACATTAAATTTAAACGTAATAAAAATCATTTATATACTGATGTAGCCGTTGCGTTTGATGATTTGATTTTAGGATGTGAAATTGAGGTTGAACATTTAATGGGTAAAATAGCTTTAGTAATTCCTGCGAATAGTCAAAATAAACAAAAGTTTAAATTACATGAGAAAGGTATGCCCATATACAATGGTGATGGCGCAAGGGGTGATTTATTTGTGGTAGTAAATGCGGTAATTCCTGATTCGATGTCGGAAAAACAAAAACAGCATATTGTAAACTATAGACAACTAAAATCAGATAATTGATCTAATATAAATTTTACACAAAATTAGGATGTGAAATGCCAACAAAGAATGATGAAAAAAACAAGTGTTCAGTTTGTGGAAATATTAATGAAGGTAAGAATGTTTACTGTGGTATATGTGGGAATGCATTGGATTCTGATGCGGATATTAAAGAGGAAGCGTTAGAAAATGATGAATTGGATTCGTTACAAGTGGAACAAGATACCGGAACAATTGAACCTGAGGAAGGAGATATTGTTTCTGAGGAATCGAATCAGGTTCTTGATGAAATTGAAGATGGCGCAGTTATAACTGAAGTAAGACAAATTAAATCAGCTTGGGTGTGGTCATCAGGTCCTTGGTTAATTGTTATATTGGCGATTGCGTTATTTATGGAGCCAATAACCGAAGTAATCGCAATAATGATGGCTGTAGTTGTAGTAGTTCCAAGATTTTTTCTTTGGTTACGTAGCTCTTATGTTTTGACCGAGAATGTTTTGATATATAACAGAGGAGGCATGATACGAACTGGCACATATAGGATACCTCTTTCAAGAATAACAGAAGTTAGTGAAAATTATGGTAGGTTTGGTCGTACTTTAGGGTATAAATCAGTTGTGATACGGTTGGTGAATGGGGTTAGCGCCTCTTTGGCATATATTGAACCGGATTCCGATTTTCACGAACAAATCGCTTCATTAATTGAAAATAATCCTGTTGATATCGATTTGGATGACCATTCTGATCGAGAATTAGGCTCTGAAGAAAGTGAATAGGATTTTAATTTATGACTGAACACAAAAAGATTTCGAAATTTAAAATCATATTATGTAATAACATTATTGATGGAATTGCAGATATTCCAATAAAAAATAATGCAATTTTATTAGATGGTTCGAAAATTGCTGGTATAGGTCCCAGGGATGAAATAAAACAACCTATGGGAGCAGACGCGGATATATATGATTATACAGAATCGACTGTAATGCCTGGAATGGTAGATGCTCATACCCATCACAATGGATTTGGAGATGGAAGGCTAGGAGATGAACTAGTTAAACTTCCTGATGAAATATTGGTTTTAAATTCTGCAAAAAATGCAAGGAAAAGTTTGTATTCAGGAGTTACTACTATTAGAGAAAATGGTCCCAAGAATAAAACAATGTTGGAGTTAAGAAAAAATATACTCCAAGGAAACCAAGTTGGTCCAAGGATGATGTTGTGTGGAAGGCCGATTTCTATAATTGGTGGCCATATGGGATATTTTGGTTCTCAAGTAACTGGAGAAATACAATCTAGAGCGATGGTAAGACAATTGATAAAAGAAGGAGCCGACTATATTAAAATCACAGCAACTGGCGGTAGTACAATAACATCTGACCCTTTAAGGCCAGCGTTTAATTTAGACGAACTGAAAGCTATTACTGAAGAAGCCCATAAATTCAATAAATTAACAGCTGCGCATTGTACATCTACTGAAGGGATAAGACTTTCTGTACAGGCAGATGTAGATATGATTATACATTCAGTTTTCAAAGAGCCTAATGGAGATAATAAATTTGATAATAAAACAGCTGAATTAATGGCTTCTAAAGGAGTGTATGTTAATCCTACGCTACATGTTTTTAGATCTCAGATTTGGGAAATGCAAAAATCTATGGTTGATAAACCAGAAAATAAAGAAGATGTTTTGGCATTGGATTCAGCAAAAAAAGAATTTGATCGTAGGGTGGATGACCTGAATAAGTTGATCGGGTTTGGGGCGAAGGTGATTACAGGTTCTGATTCTTCTTGGGGAGACTATCAACTTGGTAATACTGTCTATGAAGTAGAATGTTTGGAACTCGCTGGATTATCTCGTTCCCAATCTCTTAAATCTGTTACGCGAGATTCAGCAATATCGATAGGTGTTGATCAATCTGTTGGTACTTTAGAAAAAGGTAAAGAGGCGGATATATTAGTTTTAGAAAAAGACCCATACGACGATATTGATAATTTATGGCGAGTACAAGATGTATTCTTGGGAGGAAATATTTTGAATAGAGGTTCATCCAACTCCCTTAATTCAATGAGACAATTTCCGCCAAGAGCTTGAAATACATTCGGAGGGATATTGGAGAATAATTATGACTAAAAAGAAAGAAATTACATTAATTAAATCGAGTCGTATATTTGATAGTAAAGGTGATGTTTCAATTGAGAATGGAGCTTTGTTAATTGAAGATGATCAAATAGTGCAGGTAGGGAGCGAAAAAGACATAAAGGTCCCAGAAGGTGCGACAGCGACGGAATTTAAATATGAAGATGCGACTGTTTTACCTGGTTTAGTGGACTGTCACGTTCACCTAATTGGTATACCAGATGGTAGGGCAGGTGACGAAGTTGCTGTGGAATCTGATGAAGTGCTGACTCTGCAAGCTGCTAGAAATGCACGCATCCATTTGTATTCAGGAGTTACTACAATTAGGGATTGTGGTGCTAAAAACAAAACAACATTTATGTTGAAAGAAGCGGTGAAAATGGGAATAACTCCTGCCCCGAGATTAATCATATGTGGTAGGCCTTTAGCAATTATCGGTGGACATTTGAGTTATTTTGGTATTGAGGCCACAGGAGTGGATGAATGTATAGCAAATGTAAGACAGTTAATGAAAGAAGGATCTGATTTTATTAAGATAACTGCAACTGGAGGAAGTACCAGGACATCATATCCATTTTTACCTTCCTTCAACGTCGATGAACTAACTGCAATTATCAATGAAACCCATAAATTTGGGAAACATACTGTTGCTCATTGTGCGTCTTCTCAAGGGATGATTAATGCTTTGGATGCAAATATTGATACTATAGTTCATGGATATTACAAGGAACCTGATGGTTCTTATTTATATAAGCCTGAGATATCAGAGAGATTAGTAAAACAAAATGTTTACGTTAATCCAACTTTACACCAAGGAACTGAAACATATGATGCTTTAACATCAAAAGCTCAGATACATGCATTGACGGATGCTGAACAAGATAAAATTAATACATTCAAAAGTAATAGAGAAATTAGTATAGAAAATATATCTCGAATGCGACAAGATGGAGTTAATTTAGTGTGTGGTTCTGATTCAGCCTGGAATCATTACAAGATGGGTGAATTCCAGAAAGAGATATTAACACATGTTGAAGTTGGTATGTCTGAGGCAGAGGCTATACGTTCAGCAACTATCGAATCAGCTCGATCATGCGATGTAGATAATATTGTTGGTACATTAGAGTCAGGTAAGCAAGCTGATTTATTGGTTGTTAAGGGAAATCCAGTTGAAAATATAAATGATATCTTTAATGTCATTGATGTTTTTCAAGCAGGGAGCCTAGTTGATAGGAATAACTTTATATAGTTTTTTATAATAGGAATAAACTATCCCCAAGAAACAGCTATGTTGTCATTTCTAGAGATGGCGAAAAATATTCCTTGCGTTATTCTATCTGTTTTACCTTGCATTGGGTTTATATCATGGTATATTTCTGGGTGGAATATATACAGGTCACCTTGCGCAGGAGTTATAGTGCTCGATTCAGCATCGGATACCAAAGAATTTGGATATCCTGTAATACCTTCTTCTTGCACAAGGTCGTCTTCAGGTATCCATTTTTTTCTGTAAACCGTTAATTCTCCACCAGATTCAGCCATTTGAAAACAAACCAAAGCGGAAAATTGTGTAGGGTATCTTGAAATTTGCCATCCCTTAAAATAATTCATTGCACTATCTCTGTGCAAAGCACTCATATCTCCGTTTACCATTATTCGAATTACCGAATCCGAACATTCTTTATCTTTTTCTTTAGCTACTACAACATTTTTATCAGGTAATAGTTTCCCTAGTTGATCGCGTACCATTTTACGAGGGTCAGGCAGTCCTTTGTATAGCTTGTTGAATTTTGTGTGTGCTAATTTTGTTTCGTTAAAATAAATTTCTTTGTCGGATACGTACTGACCTAATCCTGGTCCAATATATCTAAGTGATACTTTATCACCCGCAGCATTGCTATACTCTTTTACAGTTACCAAATTTTCCGCGTCGTCATTTATCCTTTGGCAAATTTCCTGACAATGCACAATTGGGTAAAAGTTTTTGATTACAACAGCGGACCATTTAAGATCGACTAATTCCTGAAGAATATTAGGAAAATCCTTTTCAATCTTATCAGCCGTTGTTACAGCAATTGGCCAACTAGACATTTGCTAACTCGTGGGTATACCGCAAAATTCTTCGTAGTCAATTAGTTCCGAAATCGTAGGGTTTTCACCGCATAGCGGGCAATTTACATTTCTTTTTGTCTTAACTACTCTAAATTCCATAGATAGACCGTCAACTAATAGTAGTCGACCGACTAAAGGATCTCCTATACCCATTATCAGTTTTACTGTTTCAGTAGCTTGTATAGTTCCGACAACACCTGGCATTACTCCTAATACTCCGGCTTCTGCGCAACTTGGCACCTCTCCGGGGGGAGGAGGTTCAGGAAATAAGCATCTATAGCATCCTTTACCTGGTACAAAAACTGTTGCTTGACCGTCAAAAAGTAAGATGCTTCCATCGACTAAAGGTTTGTCACAAAGATACGCTGCATCGTTAATTAAGTACCTTGCAGCAAAATTGTCAGCACCGTTCACAATAACGTCAAATTGAGACATTATTTCAATAGCATTTTCTGAATTTAGGGGTTTTTCGAATAAAGTGATTTCGGTTTCGGGATTATATGCGTTTAAAGTTTCTTTGGCGGATGTAACTTTACTTCTACCTATGTCAGAGTCGTAATGGAGAATCTGTCGTTGAAGGTTAGTGACATCAACATCATCGAAATCAACTATTCCTATTTGGCCTACACCTGCTAGCGTTAGGTAAATAGATATAGGGGAACCTAATCCGCCAGCTCCTACAATTAGTACTTTAGAGTTTAATAATTTTCTTTGTCCAGTACTACCTACTTGAGGCATTATTATATGTCTGCTATACCTTTGAACTTGGTACGGTGACAAAGTTTTTGTACTTGTTGTCATTTTTTTGTTTCTCCTTAATTACCTCAAAAAAAAACCCCCCTGTTAATTTGGGGGGCGTAAACATTTACTGTAAGCAATATTTGCAGTTATCTTAGTTTTCTAAGAATCTACATTGCGTTTACACCGGCCCAGAGAAGATGCATTTGTTATCTTCTATCTGGGCGCAAATACATGCGCAAACCAATTTAATATACTCATAAGCTTTGTTCATAGAGAAATTATAAACCCTATATTCTTAATTATCAATATTACCGTTATCAAATAGCACACAGATAGAAAATCCGACAGTAAAAATCTGATGATATAATTTACGGATGAATTGATTTTAGAATTATATTTTTGTAATGAAGGATATTGTTTCATTGATTATTTGTATTGATGTAGGTAATACAACTATTTCTTTAGGAATGTTTTCGTCCAAAGATGATTGTGAAATAGACACAATTCCATTAGCTCGATGGACTATCGCTACTAATGCGGACAGAACTGCTGATGAGTATTTATATATAATTAAGCAGCTTCTGGATATAAAAAACATGAAACTTAATGATATAAAGGATGTAGCTATATGCAGTGTTGTGCCAAGACTGACGTCTGTATTCAGTACTATGTTCAAATCATATTTTGATTTGGATGCTTTAGTTGTTGGTCCTGGTGTTAAAACAGGTATAAAAATACTTTATGAAAATACGAGGGATGTTGGTGCTGATAGAATAGTTGATGCTTCAGCTGCGGTTAATATTTACGGGTCTCCTGTAATTGTTGTAGATTTTGGTACAGCAACGGTTTTTGATGCTGTTTCTATAAACAATGAATATCTTGGGGGAGCTATAGTACCTGGGGTTGAAGTTGGTTTAAATGCTCTTTATCATAATACTTCTCAATTAAAGCGTGTTGAGCTTAATAAACCTCCATCTGCCATTGGTAAAAATACTGAAAACGCTATTCAATCAGGTATTATCTTGGGCTGCGCTGATTTGGTTAATGGTATGGTATCTAGATTTGCACATGAGCTAGGTTCCAAGCCGAAAGTTATAGGTACGGGTGGATTAGTTGAAGTCATAGCGAAAGAAACTGATGTTTTTGACGATATAAATCTAGATTTAACGTTAATAGGATTGAGGCAAATTTTGGTTGCTAACAGATAATATATTTTGAGTCAAAATGAGTGGTATTTTAAACAACAAAAGAATAATTTTGGGAATAACAGGTAGTATTGCAGCATATAAATCTGTAATTTTAGCTAGATTACTCAAAAAAGAAAGTGCAGATATTGATGTGGTTATGAGCGATGGAGCTACTAAATTTGTAACCCCGCTTACTTTGAAAGCTATTACTCATCAATTAGTCATGAGTGATATGTATGATTTGAAATCGTATTTGAAAATAAATCATGTTTCTGTCGCTGAAAGATGTGATTTCATTGTGATTGCTCCTGCTACAGCTAATACGATTGCAAAATTAGCTAATGGCTTTGCAGACAATCCTGTAACTGCAACTGTTTTGGCTAGTAGAAGTCCTGTGTTGATATGTCCTGCAATGGATGGATATATGTACAAAAATCCTATAACAATGGAAAATATTTCTAAGTTAAAAAATAGAGGGTTTTTTGTTTTAGGACCTGAAACTGGAGAACTCGCATCTGGGTTGTCAGGAGAAGGTAGGATGATAGAACCCGAGAATATAATGGAATATATTAAGACTACCCTGGGACAGATATCGGGTGATTTTAAAGGATTGAAATTGGTAGTAAGTGCTGGAGGCACGAGAGAAAAAATTGATCCAGTTAGACATTTGACAAATAGATCTTCGGGTAAAATGGGTTATGCCTTAGCAGAAACAGCTCGTGACCGTGGAGCAGATGTGACTTTGATTTCTGCTTCAAAGATTGAAAGTCCGCTTGGTGTAAATTTTATACCTGTGGAATCTGCTAAAGATATGGAGAAGGTTGTTTTGGAGCAATGTTCTGATGCTGATATATTGATAATGGCAGCGGCGGTTTCAGATTGGACTCCGGCAAATGTGAATGATCAAAAAATAAAAAAAAGTAAGGAAGACAGTTTGGAAATCAAACTGGTTAAAACACCAGATATTTTAGAAAGACTGAGTAATAACGATAACTTAATCAAAGTTGGATTTGCTGCTGAAACAGAAAATCTAGTTTCGAATGCTCGAAAAAAAATAATTGATAAGAAGTTAGATATTGTAGCTGCAAATGATGTATCTCGTGTAGATAGTGGGTTTGAGTCTGAAAACAACAAAATTATTCTTATTGATAAACGGGGTGGTGAGGAGGATTTGGGTATGTTGACAAAACTCCAAGCCAGTACAAAAATCTTAGATAAGATAAAAACAATTATTAAGATTTAAACGAAATATAATAGATGATTATTGTAATATTACAATATAGCGTTTAATCTGTTTACATATGGTTTTTAGTGTTTTACTTCGTCTCGTTTGTATAATCTTTTTTAATTGATTATATTTTATTTTGCGAAACCATTATTGGAGTAATTAGATATTATGAGTGCAGAATATAGGTTGCTTAAACTTAAAGCTTATGAACCTAAATTGGTTGAAAAAGATATTTATGAATTTTGGATGAATTCTGGGTATTTTCAACCTAAAATTGATAGCACTAAACCTCCTTTCACAATAATAATGCCGCCACCAAATGTAACAGGTGAATTACATATGGGACATGCACTTACAACTTCTTTAGAAGATTTGATGACTAGGTGGCATAGGATGAAGGGAGAACCAACACTTTTATTGCCAGGAACAGATCATGCCGGTATTGCTACACAAGTTGTCGTTGAGCGAATGCTTGCACAAAATAATTTAACTAGACAAGAATTAGGCAGACAAAAATTCACCGAGCATGTTTGGGATTGGGTTGATAAATATGGAGAACGTATTTATGAACAGTTGAAGAGCTTAGGTGTTTCGTGTGATTGGACTAGAAAAAAATTTACTTTGGATGAAGGACCTAGTAATTCGGTGGTAAATACATTTGTAAATTTGTATAAAGAAGGATTTATTTATAGAGGTGAAAGAATAGTAAATTGGTGTATCAGATGTTCAACTGCACTATCAGATTTAGAAGTTAAATATGTTAATCAAGAAGGACAACTGTATCATATAAGTTATTCGCTCGTTGATAGTGATGATTCTGTCGTAATAGCTACAACTAGACCTGAAACCATGCTTGGTGATACTGCAGTTGCAATAAATCCAACTGATGAAAGATATTTGGATTTGCACGGCAAATTTATTGAGCTACCTATTGTAGGTAGAAAATTGCCGATTATTACTGATGATGTAGTAGATCCTATGTATGGGACAGGGATTTTAAAAGTAACACCTGGTCATGATCCGCATGATTTTGAAATAAGTCAAAGACACGAAATAGATGTTTTGAACGTGATGAGACCAGATGGGACTATGGATGAAAAAACAGGAGACTACTTTGGGTTAACTGTGGAAAAAGCAAGAACTCAAATATTATCTGATTTAGAACGAATGCAAAGACTTGTACATGTAGAGAAAATATCCCATTCAGTTGGTCGCTGTGATAGATGTAATACAGTTGTTGAGCCTATGATTAGCAAACAATGGTATATGAAAATGAAACCGATAGCGGAACCAGCTATCGAAGCAGTAGAATCGGGTCAGATAAATATTGTTCCGAAACGATTTGAAAAAGTTTATTTCAACTGGATGAATAATATTAGGGATTGGTGTGTTAGTAGACAATTATGGTGGGGTCATAGGCTACCTGTTTGGTATTGTTCGGATTGTGGGGAAACATTGGTTGAAATTAAAGAACCAGATTTTTGTATTAAATGTAATTCTAAAAATCTTGAAAGAGATCCAGATGTCCTTGATACCTGGTTTAGTTCGGCTTTATGGCCGCATTCTACTTTAGGATGGCCTGATAAAACCGAAGACCTAAATTATTTTTATCCAACATCTGTAATGGAAACTGGGCATGATATTTTGTTTTTCTGGGTAGCTCGTATGATTATGATGGGTATACGAAACACTGGTGAAATTCCATTTAAGACAATATACCTACATGGTTTAGTCAGAGACCCTGAAGGTATCAAAATGAGTAAAACAAAGGGTAACGTGATGGACCCGTTGAAACTGATAGATGTTTATGGAGCTGATGCTTTGAGATTTGCTTTGACCATGGGATTAGCAGCTGGTAATGACAATCGATTAAATGAGAATAAAATACAATTTGGCAGGAATTTTGCGAATAAGTTGTGGAATGCTTCAAGATTCGTCATAAGCAATGTGATCGATGAAAATGAATATAAAGCAACGAATAAAATTGATATAAGCCATATACATGATAAATGGATTTTAAGCTTGTTGAATAAATTAATGCTTGATTTTGACAATCATATGGAAGGTTTTCAATTTTCTGAAGCTCAGCAAGAAGTTTATGAATATTTTTGGGATCAATACTGTGATTGGTATCTTGAGATGTCAAAATTAAGGATACGATCAGGTGATTTGACTTGTATCCCTATCTTGATTCTAGTTTTAGATCGGATTTTACGTCTATTACATCCATTTATGCCTTTTATCACAGAAGAAATTTGGCAAACGTTGAAAAATCAAATAGGTGGTAGCGAATTTAATGATGATGCTCTAATCATAGCTTCATTTCCTAGTGGCGACAAAAAATTAATTGATTATGATGCGGAGTCAATTATCGAGTCAGTGATTGATATTATACGTGCTGTAAGAAATTTACGCGCAGAATTACACATTGCTCCCAATGTATCTTTAGAAATCCAGATAGAAAGTGAACGTATTGAGCAAATTTCAGGTCAAATTGTTTTTATAGAGAAACTAGCAAATGTAAGTATCGGTGACAACACTTTAAAAGTTAATTTAGATGATGATGAATTAAACCAATTGGTTTCAATTGTTTTAGGCGAATCTATTTTGTATGTGTCGATAAAGGACTATATTGATATAGATGCTGAAATTGATCGTTTAAATAAAGAATTGAATAGCATTAACCAGCGGATTAATTCTATCGCTAAAAGATTAGCTGATTCTAAATTTTTGAATAATGCACCTAGCGAAATTGTAGATAGAGAAACTGAAAAACACAGGATTTCCAAAGATAGAGCAGAAAAATTGTCTAAATTATTATCCCAGTTGAAATAACACTGGAGCAAAGCAGGATTGGGGTTTTATAACTATATGCCTTAATGCCTTTTGCGTATCACTAGCGATTTTAGCTCCATCTGAAATATTGACTCTATATTTAAAAAGCCAATATGTGAATCTAATATAGTCATTGAAGTACGACTTTTGTGATTTTGCTCTAGATGTATCAGAACAAAATTTTATATATAAGTCGTTGAAAGTGGATTTATATAATTGTTCGAACGTTTTATCATTTGGGTTTTTAATTTCACCCATACCGTTACTGTAAAAGCGTTTTTCTACTTCTTGTTCTACTGTGTATTGCAATATTTCTTCAACTATTACTCCGTAAAAGAAATTAACATGTCCTCGATATTTAGTTATACCTATTTCAGATTTTAATGTGGATAAATCGAAATCGCTTGGGAATTCGGATTTGAAAAGAAGATTTTCTATATCACTAGAACTAATTAAATCCTGTAATTCTACCAATAATCTTTCTGCTAGAAGCAACATGTCAAAACATTCACCATGAATTAAATAAGTATATTCTCTGGCTTTGAATGTTTCGTCCGGAAGTGACCATGACCCCATAGTTTGAATCAGTGCTTGTGGCCAGTAAATGCCATTTTTTATTGAGGATCTAAGACTATGTATTAATTTGTCTGGTGAATCAGATTGTATTGACTTGTGATTAATATGGAGGGAATCTTGATGGTTAGAATTTAGTTTATTCTCCATGGCATCTTTTATATTTTTTCCCACTTCCACAAGGACATATTGAGTTTCTACCAATTTTAGAAGTTTTAACTTTAGTTGCCGTTTGAGATTTATTAGTGGAATTAACTGATAAAGATGGTGATTCTTGTGAGGAAGTATTAATAGGGTTTGACACCGGATTATTTTTTACTATATTTATATTGAAGAGCATATAAGCAACATCATGTTGTATCTTATCTAAAAGTTCTTGGAATTTTGAATGTCCTTCTCTTTTATATGCAACTAATGGGTCCCTTTGTCCAAACGCTTGTAGTCCTATGCCTTGGCGAAGTGACTCCATGCTCGTAAGGTGATTTACCCAGTGGTTATCTAAAACTCTAAGCATTAAATTTTGTTCTAAAGCTCTTATTAAACCAGAACTATGTTGAGTTTCAAACTTGTCATAGATTTGCTCTATATTTGCTTCAAAGTAGCTCTCTATTTCTGATTTTGACATTTGATTGATTGCTTCATTGCTAACGATGCTATCTTTTGGGAAAATATTTATGATTGAATCATAGATAGGGTTATTTGCTTCTGCTAATTCAGGGGTGGGTGATTCTGAGTCTAATATGTTTTGGATTTCTTTACTAAGCATTGATTCAATATTTGGTCTCAAGTTCGTTTTGTCGAGCACTTTGTCTCGTTCCTTGTATATAATCTCACGGTGTGTATTTATAACGTCATCATATTCAACTAAATGTTTTCTCATGTCAAAATGGAAAGATTCTACCTTTACTTGTGCACTTTGAATTGATTTGCTTACCATCTTATTTTGAATAGGTGTATTTTCATCAACGCCAGCCATATGCATAAGTGATTTTACTTTATCTCCACCAAATCTGTTCATAAGATCATCATCAAGTGCTACGTAGAATTGAGAACTGCCTGGGTCACCTTGTCTTCCTGCACGGCCTCGTAATTGATTATCTATTCTTCTCGCTTCATGTCTTTCTGTGCCAATTATATGTAGACCGCCTAGAGATAAAATTCTGTCATGATCTTTTTGCCATGCATCTTGTTTTAATTTTAATGTTTCTGGATTACCTCCAAGGACTATGTCGGTTCCTCTACCGGCCATGTTGGTTGCAACAGTTACAGATCCGATACTTCCTGCTTGTGCTACTATTCCCGCTTCTTTCTCATGTTGTTTTGCGTTGAGTACTTCATGTTTGATTCCCGACCTTTTTAACATGTTACTTATTAATTCTGATTTAGATATGTCTGTGGTTCCTATTAATATTGGTTGCCCTAGTTTATTTCTTTCAAGCACATCATTTATGATTGCTTTATATTTGATTTTTTTGTCAGTATAAATTAAGTCTGTTGAATCATTTCGCAACATAGGTTTATTTGTTGGAATCTCAAC
>CAZYCG010000009.1:15423-29217 GCA_964645865.1 uncultured Dehalococcoidia bacterium
AAATTAAGTCTGTTGAATCATTTCGCAACATAGGTTTATTTGTTGGAATCTCAACTACATCTAATTTGTATATTTTCCAGAATTCTTCTGCTTCAGTTATTGCTGTTCCTGTCATTCCAGATAATTTTTTGTACATCCTGAAATAATTTTGGAGCGTTATGTTAGCGTAAGTTATTGTTTCTTGTTGTACCTTCAATCCTTCTTTGGCTTCTAGTGCTTGGTGTAATCCATCAGAATATCTTCGGCCTTCCATTAGTCTTCCGGTGAATTCGTCCACGATGACCACTTGGCCGTTTTTAACTACATATTCTTTGTCTTTTTCAAAAACAATGCTTGCCTTTAAAGCATTTTCAATGAATGCAACAACTTCATAATTATCGGGTGAATAAAGGTTATTAATTCCAAGAAGTTTTTCCAGTTTGGATATGCCGTCCATACTTAATGATACTGTTCTGTGTTTTTGGTCGATTGTAAAATCGGTTAAATTACTTAAATTCGGTACAAGCCTAGCAAATTTGTAGTAATCCTTGGATGAATCAGCAGCAGGTCCGCTTATTATTAAAGGTGTTCGTGCTTCGTCTATTAGGATATTATCTACTTCATCAATGATTGCGTATTCTAAAGATCTTTGAACTCTTTGAGTTTCATCAGTTAGCATATTGTCTCTAAGGTAATCAAAGCCAAATTCGTTATTGGTGCCGTAAGTAATATCACATCGGTATGCATCTTTTCTTGTAGCTGGTTCTAAGCTATTAGTAATAGCCTCAAGGTTCTCGCCTGTGTAGATAGCACTTTCGTCATGTTGTAGTACTCCTACGGATAATCCAAGGGTGCGATATATTGCTCCCATCCATTGTGCATCTCTTTTTGCCAAATAATCATTAACGGTAATAATATGCACTCCTTCTCCATTAATAGCGTTTAAGTAAGCTGCTAAAGTAGATACAAGAGTTTTTCCTTCACCAGTTTTCATTTCAGCAATTTTACCTTGATGGAGAACCATTCCTCCCATAAGTTGCACATCGAAATGACGTTGGTTTAGGGTACGTTTTGCGGCTTCTCTAACTAGTGCAAAAGCTTCTGCAATTATTTCATCATCATCCGTTGATTTCCCATCTAAAAGCTTTGATTTCAAATCATTGGATTTATCGGATAGTTTTTCTGTGGGGACTGTGGTTAATGAAAGTTCTATTGAATTAATTTGTTCAATTAAAGGTTGAAGTTTTTTAATTGAACCTTCATTTGAACTACCAAATAAGTTTGCGATCTGTTTCAGCATATTATTTATTCAAAATAGAAAAAAGCTATTTAAAATTTTCAAACATAGCACCTACTGATAGGCCACTGTGTATTCTATGTATAGCTTCGCCTAAAATTGGTGCTACTGATATGATTTCGATTTTATCTATCATTTTACGGGAATCGATTGGGAGTGTGTCAGTAGCCAAAAGAGACGTTATGTTACTTGTAAGTAGGTTTTTGGATGCGTCTCCTGACAATAATGGATGGACTACGCAACAATATATTTTTTTGGCACCACTTTCAGCTAATATTTTAGCTCCTGCTATTACGCTTCCTGCTGTATCCACTTCATCATCTACAATTAGAGCCGTTTTTCCACTAACTTCTCCGATTATGCTTATTGCTTCAACTTGATCTTGGTTTCCAATTCTATCTTTTTCAATTATTGCTATAGGTGCGTTCAACATATCGCCCATATCTCTTGCTCTTTTAGCTGAGCCTACGTCAGTTGCCACAACGACTAAATCTTTAATGTTTTTCTCTATATAGGTTCTTGATAAAAGAGGTATAGCATCTAGTTCGTCTACAGGTATATTGAAAAATCCTTGAATTTGCCCAGCATGTAAATTCATTGTTAAAATTCTATCAGCTCCGGCTACTGTCAAAAAATCAGCAATCAATCTCGCTGTTATTGCTACTCTAGGTTGGTCTTTTTTATCAGTTCTTCCATAAGCATAATACGGGATAACTGCAGTTATCCGTCCTGCTGAAGCTCTTCTAGCAGCGTCAATCATTATCAATAGTTCCATTAAATTATCATTAACAGGTTTTGATATTGGTTGAACGAGAAAGACATCTTTTTCTCTAATATTTTCTTGTATTCTTACGAAAGACTGGTCATTAGTGAATTTGAAAACTTCACATTTACCTAAAGTTATTCCAAGGTGAGCACATATATCAGAGGCAAGGGATTTATGTGCATTTCCAGAGAAAACTTTTAAATCTTCAAATAGTGACATGGTTTAACCTTTATTGTGTCGAAATTATATCACATACGGTAGTAACTGAAATTAAATTCTGAAACAAAAATTAATGTAAAGCAGAAGTTTAAGATAAGGGGGTACCAAATTGTTCAGAGTGGACAATTTCTCCGACCGATTTTCTATTCTTTATACCTTTGGTACGGATTTGTTTTGGATATCCGAAAGGTACTACTGCAATAACATCGAGGTTATTTGGAACACATAATAAATCTGCTACTTTGGTCATTCCGATCCAACCAGTCCAGTTAGATCCTATACCTTCAGACCATGCAGTAAGCATCATGGACTGGATTGCCCTGCTAGCATCTGATATTGCAAACTGAGAAGATTTATCAGTAGCAACAGCGATAGCAAAACTAGCTTGGGCAGTATATTTACCTGATGTGACAAGTTCACCTATTGATTTAAGCCTATCTCGATTTCTTATTAGGATGAAATGCCAGGGTTGGAGATTCATACTGCTTCCAGTAAGACGAGCAGATTCAATGATTTTATTTATTATCGTATCATCTACGGACTCTGTCCGGAATTCACGTACTGCCAGTACTGTAGAGACTGCTTTGTATACTTCCATATTTACTCTATTATCAACAGGCTATTGGCAGAGTAAATCAAAGTCAAAATGATTTTAATCCATTCCGTGGGATGCTTGTAGTCCAGCTAAATCAATTTCTTTAGCTCTTAGACAACTTACCCAATGCCCAGGACTGATTTCTTCAAGTTGTGGAGTCTGAATTGCACATTCATCAGTTGCATGAGGACATCTTGGGTGGAAATAACATCCAGAAGGTGGAGCTGCAGGGTTAGCAACCTCGCCTTCAAGTGGTATTCGACTCGCTTTGAATCGAGGGTCAGGTATTGGAACAGCCGATAATAATGCTGCTGTATATGGGTGTCGAGGATTTTCAAATAGCTCCTCAGTATCGGCTAGTTCAACTAATTTACCAACATACATAACTGCTGTACGGTCGGCAATGTGCCTAACAACGCTTAAGTCATGAGCCACAAATAAATAGGTTAAGCCCATTTGTTCTTGAAGATCTTCAAGAAGGTTTATTACTGCTGCTTGAACCGATACGTCTAGTGCGGAAACAGGTTCGTCAGCTACAACTAATCTTGGATTAAGTGCCAATGCTCTTGCGATACCTATTCTTTGTCTTTCTCCTCCACTAAATGCGTGTGGGAATCTTCGCATATACTCAGGTCTTAGTCCTACTAATCTTAGTAGTTCTGCGACTCTATCTGCTCTGTCGGAACGACTTTTCATTCCGTGTACTAATAATGGCTCTCCAACTATGTCTAACAACATCATTCTTGGGTTCAAAGAACTAAATGGGTCCTGAAAAATCATTTGCATATCTTGACGCAGTTCCCGTAGAGCTTCTTTACCCAATTGAGTTACATCAACAGTTTGATCATCTTTCGTTACAAAATTCACTTCTCCACTGGTAGGTTCAATCGCTCGCAATATACATCTGGAAGTTGTTGTTTTACCACAACCGCTTTCTCCAACTAGAGCTAATGTTTCACCTGTTTCAATTGAAAAAGAGACATCATCTACCGCTCTAACGTCACCTACATGACGCTTCAAAAAGCCTTTTTGTATTGGGAAATATTTAACTAGATTCTTTACCTCTAGTATATTCGCAGAGTTTGTTGTTTCTGTTTTTGTTTCTGCCACGATTTATGCCTCCTGTGGTGGATGATGTACGAAACATGCCACTTTTTGAGTTGTATCATTTAAGTTTTGAAATACTGGTATATTTTTGTCACAAACACCTTCAATATATGATTCACATCTTGGTCTAAACTCACATCCGGATGGTCTATTAAATGGATGTGGGATGTAACCAGCTATCGATGGTAGTTTGCCTTCTGATTTTGCGTATATACTTGGTATAGAACGTAATAATCCTTGAGTATATGGGTGTTGAGGGTTATGAAAGACTTGTTCAGCGCTTCCTGATTCAACGGCTTTACCAAGATACATAACTACAACTTCATCAGCCATTTCGGCAACTACTCCAAGATTATGAGTGATTAGTATTATAGACATACCATTTTTTTCTTGCAATTCTCTAAGTAGGTCTAATATTTGTGCTTGTGTTGTTACGTCCAAAGCAGTTGTTGGTTCATCAGCTATAAGTAATTTAGGTTCACATGCCAAAGCCATTGCAATCATAGCTCGTTGACGTAATCCGCCACTAAGTTGGAAAGAATATTCATTAACTCTTTGCTCTGGATTAGGTATATGTACCATTTCTAGAAGTTCAACAGCTCTTTGTTTTGCTTCTGCTTTAGAAACATCTTTATGGAGTCGTATCATTTCCATTAACTGGTTTCCGATAGTGTGAACAGGACTGAAGGATGTCATTGGCTCTTGAAAGACCAAAGCAATATCGTCCCCACGGATTGATCTCATAATGGAACTGTTACGAGATTGTTTTGCTATGTTAATAGTCTCCTCTTCTTCACCGCTCCCACGAACCCAGTTTATTTCACCACCGTTTATTCTGCCGTTTCTGTCAAGTATTTGGAGAAGAGCTCTGCCGACTGTGCTTTTACCACAACCACTTTCTCCAACAACACCCAACGTTTTACCTTGAGCTATTTCGAAATTAACTCCATCCACTGCTCTTACTGTTCCTTCATCAGTGTTGAAGTATATTTGTAAGTCTTTTACAGACAAGATTTGTTTTTGTTCAGTTGTAACCATGTTTACCTACCTAAAGTAATTTTTAGTCTTAATATTTGATACAGGAATTATTAAGTTCTTCCTCCATATGGATCAGCCGCATCTCTAAGGCCATCACCTAAGAAGTTGAAAGCTAGAACAATGAATATAACAGGTATTGCTACAAACATTAGCCATGGATATAGGGCCACAACTTGCGGGTTTTGAGCTTGTTGTAGCATTATTCCATAACTAACAGCGGGGGCTCTTAAACCTAGTCCTAAGAAACTAAGAGATATTTCCCCAATTATCATGCCAGGGATAGACAAGCTGACTTGAGCGATCAAATGACTATAGAACGAAGGTAACATGTGTCTAAACATAATTCGTCCTTCATTTGCGCCAGCAATTTGGGCAGCCATTACAAAATCCTCTTCTCTTAAAGATAAGAATTTTCCTCTAACTACTCTTGCTGTTCCTGTCCAACCTAATACCGACAATATTATCGTTATTGCTAAATAAACTTGTAACACTCCCCAATCTCTTGGGACAGCAGCTGATAATCCAATCCATAGCGGAAGTGTTGGTACAGATTGAATGACTTCAATAACGCGTTGAATTATTGTATCAACAATTCCTCCATAGTACCCCGAAATTCCTCCAAGCGTTATGCCAAATAAAAAGCTTAGTGCTACACCTATCAGTCCTATGGAAAGAGATATCCTGTTTGATAATAGAAGTCTAGACCATTGATCCCTACCTACCTTATCGCTTCCAATAAGATATAGAGATGGGCGTTTTTTCAATTCTCTATCTAATGATTTAGCTAACTGTTCTGGGGTCTGTTCATCACGTTTTGGATTTGACCAAAATTCGTCATGTTTAAATCCAATAAGATGTTTTCTTGTTTCAATTATACCTAAAAATTTATAATCCCAACTTGTTTGGAATAATCCAACTGGAAGTATTTCATCATCCAAAACCTCGTAATCCTTTTTGTGGGTAAGGGGATCTCTAAAACCGCGGACACCTTTTACATGGGGATTAAATTTATTCCCGTCAATTGTTGATTCGAAAAAATGTAATGCTTGAGGTCTTATATAATGGAATTGAGTTCTAACCTGTGCAGGATCACCTATTCCCATAAATTCGGCTATTGGAAACAATATATAGAAAATTAATAAAACCACCCCTGAAATCATCGCTGGCTTATGTTTTTTGAATCCCCACCACATCAACTGATATTGTGTAGCAACTAATATTTCTTCGTTATCATCGGGTCGATTTGTATTTTCTTCAGTTACTTGTTGTGTCATATTTAAATACCTATAAATATATAGTTAATTAGTAGTTTTACTCTTTACCTTCAAACTTGATACGCGGATCTACAAGTACTAGCATAAGGTCAGAAATCAAGAAGCCCAGTACAGTTAAAGCTCCAAGCATCAATATAATAGTCCCTGCTAGGTACATATCCTGTCTTTGAATCGCATTGAGTAGCAATGGTCCTAACGTAGGTAAGCTTAATACGAAGGATACAATCACACTTCCACTGACAAGGCTTGGAAGAACACCTCCAATACCACTGATGAATGGGTTTAATGCTACTCGGACTGGGTACTTAACAATTACTCTCCAACCCCTTAGACCTTTAGATCTAGCTGTTAGAACATATGGTTTTGCAAGCTCATCAAGTAAGTTGTTACGCATCGTTCTTATTAATCCGGCTGTACCAGCAGTACCTAAAACAACCGCCGGAATAATCATATGTTGACATAAGTCTACAAATTTCGCCCAACTCCATGGAGCATATTCATATTGGCCTGAGAATAACCCTCCAACACTGAAATCAAAGTATTTAAAGAACATGTACATCATTAACAGACCTAATAAGAAATCAGGCACAGCTAGTCCTATGAAACCTAGGAAAGTCATGGTGTAGTCTTCAACTGTATGTTGTCTCATAGCAGTATATATACCTACAGGTATGGCGAATAACCAAGTTATAACCGTAGTAAAAGCTACGAGTGCAATTGTGGTCGGCAATTTTTCAGCAATCTGTTCTTCAACTGGCTTTTGACCTTCAAATCCGTATCCGAAATCCAAACTAGACATCCTCCACATCCACATTCCGTATTGAAGAATCATTGGTTTATCTAACCCATAATATTCTCTTATATTTTGAGCCTGAGCTAAACTAATATGGTCACCTTTTTGCATTAAGTCTTCAACGTACCAGTCAACGTAGTCGCCTTTAGGCAATTGAATTACCACGAAAGAAAGCACTGATATAGCAGCGGTAGTGAAGAAAGCTAATATTATTCTTTTTACTATATAATTTGCCATAAGTTATATTCCTCTAGAAGTTTCTAACGCATAAATTTTATCATAATACGATGAGAGGTACAGGTGGGAAAAGAGTATAGTATTATTATATTTGTGTCAAGGCTATTTGTTTATTTCTAAAGCGACGTAAAAAATTGCATTTTTCGTTAAATATTATTAGATAAAGCCATATCACTAAATATTTAATTTCCAGATATCCAAATTAAAGCAAATGCTATAACCCCTATAGACATAATAATGGTAACAATCCAACTCGTGAACCGAGATGATTTTTGATTATCGCTGGAGACGAATCTATCTATTATCCATCCTCCTGGGCCAAAAACAAATCCTGCAAATATACCTGCAAATAAAAGCCTAGCGCCAACAACGAACATGAATCTTATCCATTTACCAGTAAATAGATCTGTTTGGCTAATTAATAAATCGGGAATGGAAGTTAAGCCCGTGAGAAACATTATAAATTCTCTTCCAAATGGTAAGAAATAAGCTCCTACAATTAGTGGAAACATCAAACCGTACATTAAACCCATCATAAGCCATGCAGGAACACCTCTAGGGTCTATTGTTTTCTTTGAATATGCTGTGAAAGTTGGTTTTTTCCCGAACCACCAATATGCTACAGGTACGGTTATAAACGCCCCTCCGATAAGACCACATATCCCAAGAATGATTGCTCTAAGTATAGTTGTATCTTGCGAAGCCTGCCAAACATAATCAGACATATTGGATAATTGTTGATTTGCCGGAGCAGATTCCAAAAAGCCTGAATCAGGAGACATGAAAGACATCAATATTGCTGCAATTCCTAAAGAAGCTCCAAATAGACCTATAGTCGCAGTGAATCGTTTTCTAGGCCAAGCCATCTGATTTTCTTGTATTTGCATTGTTTTATCGTAATTCTATTGGAAGGATCGTATATAATTTACCAAAGCCCACCGCTCTGTTTCAGATAGCAGATAATAAAAATTAGGCATTGGGGAATTTGAATCCTTATCCTTTTCACGAGCTGCAAACCCTTGTCTCCCGCCCCATGATATAAATGCAAAAATCTCACTATCTGTTGAATTAGATGTTACATCACTCACCAGATTTGCTGGATACGGTCCTCTATTATAAAGTGGTTTATTCTCAGTATCATTAAGAGACAATATTTTTGCTTTTGATTCAATTTGATTTTCATCAATTCCTTTTAAAGTAGGTCCGTGGCATACTAGGCAATTAATAGTATATATTTGTTGTCCTGCCTCTAAATTACTACTGCCTGATGTTGGATTGGGGAAATATTCAGTGTAATCTTCAAGGGTTTTATAAGTTATTTCTTTGCCTGTCATTGGTACAGAATTAGTTGGTGGTAGTATTCTATTTGGTTCTTGGGATTTGTATGAAGGCTGATAGTGCATTTCAGTAAAAATCTCTACTTTATGAGCACCGGACTCTGGGAATGCAGGACCTTTAACGTTAATTAATCCGCCAGCAATTTCTACATCACCAGTTCTCATATTTCCAGAACATCCAAGCAAAATAATCAAACACAAACCCATAGCGGATGTGAAAAAAAGATGAATGTATTTTAAGTAATGTACATTCATTTTTTTCATTCGGATTCATCCTGACCATTCGTTATTTCTTCTGCACCGCATTTTTTCAACACTTCTTCGGCTTTTTGAATTTTTTCAGGTGCGGAAGTTACAGCTACTCCAATAAGTCCTTCAGTTATTTTCGGGCTATACGCACCCATAAATAATCTTGGTAATCTAGATTCAAATATTATGCCAGCTACTGTCATTAATATGGCACCTAGCATAGTACCTTCATACATTATGATTAGCATTGCAGGTATGGACAAGATTGGCTTACCTCCAGTTACTACTGGATAAGCTAATTGTGTGGCAGTTGTAAGGCCTAGACCAACAATGAATCCACAAGCTGCACCTATTAATGGGAATCGAAAGAGTTTGTGTTTAGGTTCTTCTTCTCCAAATGTTCCTTCTGGGTAAGGTGTACCAGTTAATATTTCATATTCTGTAGGTTCAAATCCAGCTTCTGATAATGCATCTAATGCATCAGCAGCTGAGTCTTCTTTTGAAAATAAGCCTAAAACGCTTTGTTGATTTAAAATATTGGATATTGAGTTCACCACATAAACCCCCTTTTATTCTCTTATAGACGCAGGTACTGTTCTGCGGCCAATTTTAATTTCATCTCTACCGACCATTCCTTCTTTGACATCAAAAAGTGGAACTAATGGGAAAACTTTCGAAAAAACTAACAATCCAAACATCATCCATCCAAATGTTGCTAATACCATTAAAATTTCTATTATACTTGGATGATATGTGCCCCAATTAAACATTAATTCTCCCCTTCGTATAACTCCAGGAACAATAATTAAAAATCTTTCTAACCACATACCTATATTAACGAGGATTGTTGTTATAAACATCCATAAATAGCTTCTTCTTATATTTCTAAACAGCCACATCGGTACAGGAATCAAAAAAGCTGTAAATAAGAAGACTATAAATAAAGCCCCATAAGGCCAACTAAAAACTTGTAGTTCTCTCATTGCTAATTCGCCGAATTCAAGTGTGTAAAGAGCATATATCCATTCAAGAAAGAAAAAGAAAAACCAAGTTACAGCAACTACAATCAATAATCTTGCGATTGCATCTAAGTGGTCAGGTGTTATGTATGTCCTGTACCCCCATGCCCAAACCATAACTACCATTAACGTAGCTACAGCTGATACTCCTGAATGTATTGCACCTATTATAAAATATGGAGCAAAAATTGTTGAATGCCATGCTTCAGGTCCTATCTGTACTGCAAAGTCCCACGACACAATGCTATGTACTGAAGCGAATACAGGTAAAACTAAAGCTGATAATAATATTCCTGCAACTGTTTGTAGTTTCCATTGCCTTGGAGTACCTCTCCAGCCTAGGGATAAAACTGAGTATATCTTTTTTCTAAGGCCTTTACTCCTGTCTCGTATTACTGCTAAATCTGGAACCAGACAAATTAGCACAAATAATGTACTTGCAATAAGATATGTCATTACTGCACTTGGATCCCAAACAAAAGGAGATCTTACGTTTGGCCAAACTCCTCTTGCGAAGTCATAGGGGAATACCCAATATAGTACTCTCCATTGCCTTCCCACGTGTGTTAGCGGAGCAGCCATTAAAGCTGCTGTAAGGGAAAATACGGTTAGAACCTCGGCAGCTCTTGTAATTGGTCTTCGCCACTCTGCTTGTGTCAATCTTAAAATTGCAGAAACCATAATACCGGCGTGACTAATACCTATCCAAAAAACAAAATTAACAATAAAAACACCCCAGTAAGCAGGCCTGTTTAGACCGGTTACTCCAATACCTTTATTAATCATATAGCCGAAGGCACAAGCTCCAGCGATAAAAATTAGCAAAAGTATTAACGTGCTACCTGGCCACCATCTAGGAACAGTAAATACGCTATGTAGCAAATCGTCATTAATTCGTTTTTGAGTTAACTGGGTATGTTCTTGCATTAATTTATTCCTTATTTATAATCCTTAAACATTTACTCTGGTTTACCCAGTACTAACACTTCGGTCCTATGGAATTTTTTGTGATATTTATACAATAGAAGTTCTTTTTGTTCCCATATATTCATAATTGGGAACACCTTAGTTGCTAATAAATAAACCAATATGCATCCTGACAAACCACCAATCCATATCATTACATCGTAGGCCGATGGTGACATTGCTGAAGGAATATTCTGGAGAGAATGTGCGGGTGCTTGGTCAGAAACTGAAAAGGCAGCTACATAAAGCCTTATTCTGTCCAATGCTGTGCCAATTAATACACATACTGCTATAAGCGTAGGTCCCAATATACTTACTCTCAGTGGATTCCAAATCATAGTACATAGTGGAATAAAGAAATTAAGACAGAAAACTGCGATGAATACGGGCAAATATGGCCCAGATATTAATAGTTCTATCACGCTTTGTTCGGCAGGCTTTGCACCATACCAGAATATAATAAAGCTAGAGAACCAGAACCAAAACCATAGGATACATAGCGCAAATTGTAATTTTCCCATCCCCCAAAATTGATCTAATTCAATCTCTTTTTCATATCCCCCGAATTTGTGCATTATGAACATCGTAAGTATCACTATTGATACACCTGCCTGAAGTGAATTATGGGCATGTGTTACAGGGAAAAGTGCATCAATCCAACCTGGAATCAATGCCATGCAAAAATCACTGGAGAAGGTGAAATGAACTGCTACAAGAGACATAAAGTAGAATGCGCCAAGAATACCTAGCCGGTGGTGAAGCATAAACCACTGGGCACTACTTCCTATCCACCAAGAACCTAATCTAGTCTGAAGAAATTTTCTTATGCCGGTTGTTTGGTTTTTAGTTATTGCAACGTCTGGTGAAGAAGACAACCATACAAGCATCAATCCACAAATAGATAAAGAAATAATCGCTATTGTACTTATGATTTGAGGCATGTACTGTACATTTTGTAATTCACCATAAAACCATAGACTTCTACGTCCATCTTCTAAACCGGGTAAAATCCAAACCAGAGGGATGAAGAACAACACATTTATTGAACCAGCTACGCAGAAAATCTCTGCTATTCTGGAAAATGGCCTCCTCCAGTGGGCTTTCACTATTCTTGGTGCGATAGCAGCCATTGGAGCTGATTGAAAAGTTGTCAAAACAAAAGAAACTAAAGCGGCGTAATACCCCCAGTTTTTGGGTGAATCTGTACCTACTTCATATACTTTCAGGACAAACCCCACTACTCCTATGGTGAACAAGGTCGTAAAAATAGCAACCAAATACCAGAATAAAGACGTCGTGCCAATAATTCTGGCGACAAAATTTTTAGTAAGATCTCTAGATTCGGTCCAAGATCTTTCATGAGTTGTTGTATGAGATTCAGTGGTGCTCATGGCTACTTACCTTAGCGTCTTTATCGATTTTTTTCAGGTATGTTACGTTTGATCCAACACCTAGATGTTCAAGCATTTCGTACCCTCTTCCATCTTGTGCGTCGGATTTCATTTCAGATACTTTAGATTGAGGATCGTTTACGTCGCCGAAAACCAAAGAATTTGTTGGACATGCATTAACGCAAGCCGGATTTAACTCTCTAGTCGAATCATCTCTTGTAGTACCTTCTTTTTCAGCAACTCTTTTAGTTCTTTGAATCCTTTGTACGCAGAATGTACATTTTTCCATGATGCCTCGACTTCTTACGGTAACATCAGGGTTCAATTGGTTTTTCAAACTATTAGGCCAAGAAGGCTCCCAGAAATTAAATGACCTAACGGTATATGGACAAGCATTAGCACAAAAACGTGTTCCTATGCAGCGGTTATATACCTGTACATTCAAACCTTGATTATTATGATATGTAGCGTATACAGGACAAACTGGTTCACATGGTGCATTGTCGCATTGTTGGCACATCAATGGTATGAATCGTGCTTTCACATTGGGGAATTCTCCTTCCCAATACCTTTCAATTCTAATCCATTGTATGGGACGTCTTTGATTGAAATGTTCTTTAGTATTTATGGGAATATTATTTTCTGACTGACAAGCAACTACACAAGCCTGGCAACCGGTGCATTTATCTACATCTACTACCATCCCCCACTTTTCTTTAGCCATGTTATAATCTCCGTTTAATTTATTATAGAGTTAATGCGATACTTCATTTAGATTAGTTATCTGAATAATTTTATGATGTTCATCTACTGATGTTTCTGATTTAGAACCTTCAAATTTTGGAAGACGTCTCCATCTACCGGTTTTTTCTAAATCAATTTTTGTTGATCCCCAAGCTAATGCACCTGTTTTCTCGTCTTTCATAGTTGATATTATGGATAAAACATTAGACCCGCGATTTTTACTATATCGAGTTCCTTCGGCTCTTCCTTGCCCGATCGGTATTCCTACAACATTAGGAGGTGTAGCAGGATTTGGGTATGCTACCCCTTCAATTGAAAGTTTAGAGTCAACGGCCGTTATTTTAAGTATGTCTCCCTCTTTGATTCCTAGTTCATTAGCTTTATTAAGGTTTATCTCAACCCATGTATCCCACACTGCAGTGCTTATAGGATCCGGTGTTGCTTGCATCCATGGTAAGTCAGCTAATTTACCGTCCATAATGGAAGGGGTTTCAAAGGGAATTAGATGGAAGGATTCATTCGTTCCTGATTGAGAGAATTGACTTTCTGAATACGAAGGAATGGTTGGGTTGTTATCAATTTGTCCTTCGTGTTTGGATTCGGTGTCCCACCATCCGCCACGTTGAAGTAATCCGTTCCAAAATCCATCAAATGTACTAGATTTTACAGAACCTCTGTTTTTTGCAAATAGTTCTCTTGCACTGTTTTTGAGTATATCAATAACGGTTTCTCCTTCAACGTCCAATTGAACACCCAAATCATTCGAAACACCCAAAAGGATTT
>CAZYCG010000010.1:0-7420 GCA_964645865.1 uncultured Dehalococcoidia bacterium
TGAAAAAAGAGGGATTTCTTTAATGAAAAGATATGAAGGGAAAGTGGCTGTTATTACTGGTGGTGGAGGAGAAATCGCGTCTTGCTTGGCTCTTAAATTGGGTCTAGAAGGCGCAAAAATAGTTTTGGTCGAGAAAAGTGAAGAAAGGGGTTTGAAGTGTCTCAACGACCTTAAGCACCATGAAATTGAAGGCAAATTGGTTTTGGGTGATGTTGGAGATGAAAAAATAGCAAATCAGGCTGTTTTATCTGCTAATGAGTGTTGGGGTAAAATAGATTTGCTTGTTAATAATGCAGTAGGTACAGAGCCTTATGGTAATTTGTGGGAGCTTGATGATGATGCTTTTGATAAATCTTACAGGACTAATTTGAGGGCAACGTTTATCTTCACTAAATTAATCGTGCCCTATATGATTGCTAATAGGTATGGTCGAATTGTTAATATTGCTTCAGTTGCGGGTAAGGAAGGGAATCCTAAAATGGCTCCGTATTCTTCAACAAAATCAGGGGTGATCGGGCTTACCAAAGCTGTTGCCAAGGAAGTAGTAAATGATGGAGTCATAGTCAATTGTGTTACTCCTGCCGTAATAATGACCAGGCCTGTTAGAGAGGGAGATCCTGAAGCTGTTAAATATATGAAGAGCAAAATACCTATGGGACGTTTTGGGGAAGTTCATGAAACAGCTAATATGATTGCTTGGCTTTTGTCTGAAGCATGTTCATTTACTACGGGTTCTGTTTTTGATGTGAGCGGAGGACGTGCTACGTATTGACCTTTGATGTTATATAGCTCGTTTTTTAATAATTTAAATTTATATTTTAAAAACAGGTGTTCAAAATGATAGCTGAAAGTGTGAATAATTTAACTTCCGATGATTACAAAAAGATGTACTCTATGATGTTGACGAGTCGATTGTTTACTCAAAAAGTGTTGGAGTTAAATAAACAGGGGATATTGAAAGTCGGTCTTCATCCTTCAACAGGTCAGGAGGCAATTGGAATCGGTGCATGTTACGGGCTTTCTAAAGATGATTGGGTTATCCCGTCACTTAGGACAATGGAAGCCTTTTGGGCTAAGGGTGTTACTGTGCTTGATCAATTAAACGCTGTTATTGGTAATAGTGGGAGTATTTCAGATGGCAAGGAGTCATTTCATCATTGCGGATATCCTGAGCTAGGTATTATGGCTGGTAGTTCTATCGTTGGTTCTCAGGTCCCTGTTGCAGCTGGGATAGGTTTGTCATTGAAAAATAAAAATGCCAACAATGTTGTGATTTGTTTTTTCGGTGACGGAGCCACAGGACGTGGTGATTTTCACGAAGGTTTAAATTTAGCTGCGGTACTTAATCTTCCAGTTATTTTTATTTGCGAGAACAATTTGTATTTTCAAACAGTACCTGCTTCTGTAGGTTTGGCAATTAATGATGTTGCTGATAAGGCGGTTGGGTATGGAATGCCAGGGGTTACCGTTGATGGACAAGATGTATTGTCTGTTCACGAAGTTGTGAAAGAAGCTGTTTTACGTGCAAGAAATGGAGATGGACCGACATTGATAGAGTGTAAAACCCTTAGTTTTTTGGGGCATTATCCAACTATGCTTAAGCTGGAAGATATTAGAGACATTAAAGAAAATCAAAAATGGAGAAAGAGGGATCCTCTACAGATACTGGAGACTCATGGTAAAGATAAGAAATACATTACAGATGCAGACCTGGAACTAATTAATAAACAGGTAACCAAAGAAATAGAATCCGCTGTCGAAATCTCTCAAAAGACTCCACCAACTTCACGAGAATCTGCCTTTAAAGAAATCTACAAAAAACCTTTTGGAGAAATTTAAGATCATGCGTGAATTAGAATATGCACAAGCTATAAGAGAAGCTCTATTTCAGGAAATGGAAGTTGATGGTCAAATCGTTTGTTTTGGAGAAGATATAGCCCTTTATGGAGGATTGTGGGGAGCAACAAAAGGATTACAAAAAAAGTTTGGTTCTGAAAGAGTATTTGATACCCCAATATCTGAAGCTGGTATTGTGGGAATGGGTGTTGGCGCTGCATTAATGGGGATGAAACCAGTAGTAGAACTGCAATTTACTGGTTTAATCACTGTTGCAATGGATCCAATAGTTAACACTGCGGCTAAAGCTCGATATATTAATAATGGTGCGATGAATGTGCCCATTGTTATTAGGTCGATAACAATGTCTGCTAATAATGTGTATATGGGTCAATCGTTAGAAGCTTGGTTTACTCATGTGCCGGGTCTTAAGGTTGTAGTTCCAAGTAATGCATATGATGTCAAAGGATTGATGGTTGCAGCTATAAACGATCCTGATCCGGTTGTTTTTTTTGAACATGAAGGTTTGTATAAAAGTGTTGGTGAAGTGCCGGAACAAAGGTATGAAATCCCTTTTGGGAAAGCTTCAATCTTGAAAGAAGGTAACGATGTAACGGTAGTTGCGTGGTCTAAAATGCTTGAAGAAGTGGAAATTGCTTCCTCTAATTTAGAATCTCAAAATATATCTGTTGAAATTATAGATCCTCGAACTTTAGTACCGCTTGATTTTGAAACAATCGCCCATTCGGTTAAAAAAACTGGGAGGTTAGTGATAGCTCATGAGGCGGTCAAAGTTGGAGGGTTTGGAGGCGAAATAGCCGCTAGATTTAGCGAATCAGAAATATCTAAATATCTTAAATCTCCAATAGTTAGAGTTGGTAATAAAGGGGTTCCAGTACCTTACAATTCAGAACTTAGTAAGTATGTTGTGCCGAATGCAAAAGATGTTGAATTAGCAGTTAAAACCACAATGGATATAAAAGTGAAATGAATGATTTGAAATCGAAGTCTGTTGCTATAATTGGTGGTGGTGTTATTGGTATGAGTACAGCTTTTCATTTAGCAGAAAAAGGTGTTCCCGAAATAACAGTGATAGATAAGGGTTATATTGGTGGTGGTTCGAGTTTACAAGCAGCAGGAATTGTTACTTCTTTGGAATGGAATGAAACAGCTATTAGGGCTAGGTTAAAAACCCTCGATAATTTTGAGAGATTTAGTCGAATATTAGAAGGGTATTCTTTTCATCAAGTAGGTTGTTTAAATCTATCATCTGAAGAAGATTATATTATAGATAAGGATTTACGAGATTTACAAATAAGATTGGGTTCAAAAGTAGAAGTTTTGCAAGGTAAAAAAATAACGGATAGATTCAGCGATGTTATTGCTCAATCTAATGAATGTGGAGTGTTAGATTTAAGAGGAGGGTATAGTGAACCACACAGATATGTTCCTGCTCTCCAAAATAAGATTAAAGACATGGGTGTCCAGATACGAGAATATGAAGAAGTCGTTGGTTTTGATTTGCAAGGGTCTCAAGTTAAAGGAATTGTAACTCGATCTTCAATTAATCAAAGAGAGACAAAAGAAAAATTTGATGTCGTTATTTGTGCCGTTAATGCATGGATCAATCATTTATTGTCTTGGGTTGATTTTCAAATACCAATGAAAAACTTCATTCATGAACGTTTTGTTACTAAGCCATTTGAAACTAAACTTCATTTGCCTGCAATAAATGACAGGGTTGTTGAAGGTTATATAAGGCCCACTGAGGATAATAGATTATTGGTCGGTACAGACGCGCACAATCCAGGAAATTTTTTGATGCCGGATCAGCAGTTTACTGTAGATCAACTAAATCCTGATTCTAGGGCATTGCCATTTTTGCAAGAAAGGTTTAAATCTAGAGTTCCTGTAATAGAAACAGCTGTCTGGGATTATCACACAGTTGGATTAATAAGTATTACTAGAGACGCGACTCCTGTGATAGGACCAATACCAGGTATTACTGGGTTGTTTGTAGGTTCAAATTTTCATTCAGGTGGATTTGCGTATAATCCGGTAGCTGGACAGTTGATTGCTGAACACGTTGTAGATGGAGAAACTAGTATTGAAACCAAAAGATATTTACCGGAAAGATTTAAAGGGTTTGATACCAAATCTTATTTGCAAAATTCTATGACGATTGAAGATATGAAATTTAAGCGTCATTGATATAAACGTATTAATAACCGTGGTCTTTTTTTTGATTAATCTGTCTTTTTAATTCTGATAGTTGGTACTTCAGTTCAGAAATTTCCTTGTCTGAGATTGTTGAATGTCCATATAAAGCGATTTCGAAGTATTGAGTTGAAGTTGGAACCAATTTGTGTTGTAAAGATTTGAACAATCTGGGTTGAAATTCTTTAGGGGTTTCTGAGGGACTACGAATCGCACCCAATTTTCCTCCCAAGTCTATTAATTGATGATATATGTTTATAGCTTCAGCAGTATTGGAAAGGTTTAATCTTGATTGTTTTAACTTTAGGCGGGATATATTTTTAATGTTTTTTGGGATCAAAGCTGATAGCAATTTAGTTAAATCATCAAAAACATGTATTCCATCTCCAATTTTTATTTTGTCCGCATCGCCACCGTCGGGTGCATATACAAATGCGTTTTTTAATATTTGATACAGTATGAACAAAATTATTAAGCATATGAGAATTATGAATCCCCATTGAATTACGTTGATTATGTTGTTAAGTATGCTCATTTTTGCTTCTTCTTGCTCGGCAATGGATTCCAGAGCAAAATTCATTACGGTTTCATTAGATTGGGGATTATTTGCAGTAGCTGTATTTGCAGGTTGAATGTCAGGACAATCATCTCCTTTACATGCTATTAAGTCAGTTAATATTTTTGCAATCCAAGAAATGGCTCCAAAAAATGCAAATATGATTCCCATTACAAATGAAAACAGAGCATCTATTATATAAGTGGTGTAATTCGACCAATCTTTCCTAATTAGAGCAAATAACATACCTAGCGATAGAACTAACCCCAATCCACCAAAAGAAAAGACGTTCCATTTTCTATTTATTCCCTCAGGATTTTTATCCTGGATTTTATTGCCTATGAGCAAACCACTTATTCCAAACAAATAGAACGAAATAATAATAGGGATACTATGAAGATTAGTTGAGGAGTAAATGTCAGTAAGTGTAAGTAGCATTATAATAGCGCTACCAATTCTAAAAGTCATGCTCAACCGTGCTTCTGGCGATTCCATGGTTGCTATAGTTGTTGAGCGATACCAAAGCCATAATCCGATTAAAATTGTGATGCCTAAAAGAGTGTTGTAGATTCGACTTGGGTAAATATCAGAATTTAAATCAATTAAAATTATTAATGATAAGTTTATAAGCCCGATAGCCACCAATATGCTGGAAGTTATTTCAGGATATTTGGATTTTTTTGGTCCTACAATTCGTGCCAGTAAAGGAATTATGGTCAAAAGGGAGATTGATATCCAAGTAAGATAAGAGTCCCCAATTTGCAAAAAGGACGATAGTACGTTCAATAAAGCGAAAATCCATATGATTTCAATAATTGAATTGGTTATGATTAAGAAAATATGCTGTGATTTAAATGGCTTCATTATAATTTGAGTCTAAGAACTCTTTTATTTGATATAAATGGATGCTTTTTGGTATTTGTCCTTCGTATTCATCTCCTGTGTTAATTACAAGGACATTGTATCCAGTGGTAGAAAGATGATGGGCAGTTAACATAAGGTTTTTTGAAAGATGTGAAGTGAGAATAGATAGAGTGCACCCTTTTGGGATGTTTCGTGATGATTTCATGAGTCTATCTTCTAGTGGTTCAACTGAATAAGCTTTAATTCCGGCTAATGCTTTAAGAGCTAAATCAATATTATGTTTGTCTTTACTAGGAGAGACAATCAATGGATTGTTTTTAGGTAATGGTAAGTCATTAGTTAAAATTCCAAGCTGAAATTTTCTTTTGAAAGCTAACCATGCTACTGAAGCAGCCGTGCTTACGACTCTCTCCAATTTTTTTGGGCTGTGCGCAGCCCAGTGCGGATAAGTTGTTTCCGTAGCTACGGCAATAATGAATATATCACTTATACTCGGCTCATAAGTTTTGACTTTAAGTTTTGTTGTTTTAGCTGTAGATTTCCAGTCGATAGTTTTTACTGGATCACCTATTTCATAATCTCTGACGCTGTATGGTCTAGAATAGTCGTTTAATAGTTTCGTTCCTTTTATTGATTCTCCCAATGGTCTGTTTGAATGAGATTCGAATTTTTCTATGTCAATCAATTTCGGATAAATTACGATATTGTCAGCGGCAGGATGTTTGATTTTACTTTGCAAAAACCCCAAAGGTTCATGGACTTCTATTTCTGCGGGACCTAAGTTGTAAATCCCCCTTTTTGTACATGTTACTGAGTAATCCCAGAAAATTTTTTGATACCATCCAATCGAAAATGATTTTCTTATGAAAAATCTGTTGTCAATTAGTTGATGGTTTATTTTGAATGAAGGTTGAGATTTTTCTAATTTAAGTCCACTGGGTAATTCATCAGATATGAAAACTTTTGGTAATGGCAGAGGTTTTTTGTTTTCAACAGTCAGGTTGATATCGATTGTTTCTCCTACGAAAGCCCTTTTGGTAGATAATGTCCTATAGTAGTTTAAATTTTGCAGGCAAATTTTATTCCATAACAATGAAATAAACGCAACTATAACACCTATACATCCAAATGAAATTACCAAGCCGCGACTGGTTATTATTCCGAATATAGTCACTCCAATAAGCAAAACAATCCATGTGTCGTGAAGTGGTTTACCTGAGAGACGGATTTTTTTCATTGGAATTTGAAATTTCGACAGTTATTCATAATCAGTGTCGATTGGTATCTCAATTGAATCCAATATTTTATTGATTATTTGATCAGAGGTACGTTCTTTAATTTGAGCGTTTAAGCTTATACCGATTCTATGCGCCAATATATATGGTGCTAGGTCTTTTACGTCATCAGGTATGACGAAATCCCTCGCATTTACAGATGCTTTTGCTTGGCATGCTTTATAAAGGTCCAAACTTGCTCTGGGACTAGCTCCTAATACAATATCTTCTTCATCGCGAGTGGCGGATATGATTTTAATAATATAATTTTTTATTTCTTTGGTTACTTTTACTGATTTATGTATGTTTTGAAGGTTAATAATTTCTTGGCTATTTGTAATAGGAGTAATCGCTTCTGAAAGAAAATTGTTATCAGATCGACTAAATAATTCGTTTTCCTCTTCTTTTGAAGGATATCCTAAAGATAGCCGCATTATAAATCTGTCGAGTTGTGCTTCCGGTAGAGGGAAAGTACCTTCCATTTCAATAGGGTTTTGAGTAGCAATGATTGTGAATGGAGATGGTAATTGTTGGGTGTTGCCGTCGATTGTGACTTGGAATTCTTGCATTGATTCTAGCAAAGCCGATTGAGTCCTTGGAGTTGCCCGATTAATTTCGTCTACTAGAACAATCTGGTTGAAAATAGGACCTGGTCTAAATTCGAAACTTGAGT
>CAZYCG010000010.1:7520-27899 GCA_964645865.1 uncultured Dehalococcoidia bacterium
TCTACTAGAACAATCTGGTTGAAAATAGGACCTGGTCTAAATTCGAAACTTGAGTGTTTTTGGTTGAAAAAATTAAATCCTAGTACATCATTTGGCATCAAGTCTGGAGTGCACTGTATCCTACTAAAACTGCTGCCTAACGATTGAGCTAACGATTTAGCAAGTGTCGTTTTACCGATGCCCGGAACATCCTCTAAAAGTATATGTCCGCGGCAAATCATGCTTATAATCAAAAGTTCTATAGTATCTGATTTACCAACAATAACTTTTTGGATACTCTTGGTAATTTCTTCAACAAGTTGTTTAATATCTTTCATATCTTGTTTTTGTGTTTCAAATTCCATGTACTACCTCTGAAAATAATAATTTAATTAGCGTTTTATACAATGTTAAGTGTTTTTGGCACAAATAAATTGTAATCATTCAATTGAAATATGAGCAAACCTATTTAATTTACTACTATTAATTTATTACAATAGTATACTTGAATTGTTGGCACTTAGTTTCGAAGTTTTTTATTAGATAATTGTAGATATAAATAGTTATTTAGTACTAATTACAAGATATTAAAGCTTTGAACGGCAAATTGATGCCCGGTGGTGTAGCGGTAGCACATGGGACTTTGGCTCCTATGACCCAGGTTCGATTCCTGGCCGGGCAGATCCTTTGATTTTGATATACATTGGGATTCTGCCTATAAGTAGGGTGTTGGTCAATCATAGAATACTGATAGATATCTCGAGAAGCAAATTTGATATTAATCCAAGTACAGAACGAGATATTGGTAAATATGCTGGTATAGTTAAAGCTAATAATATATTTACTTCTTCTGAAATCATACGCCACACGTGCTTTTACCGGTTATTCCAAGCATTTGAATCATTTGACAATCAAGAGATTCCTATATTAGAATTTTTTTAGCAGTCTTTATGTGTGACTGCTAATTCTCTAAATAAATATCTAAAAGGAGGAGTAAGGTGGCAGCGAAATCAAAGATTGCGTTCAAACCTTTGGGAAACAGAATTGTTGTTGAGCCTACAGAGGGTCAAGAAACAACGAGTCCCGGCGGTATATATATTCCTGACACTGCTAAAGAAAAGCCTCAAGAAGGCAAAGTTGTGGCAGTTGGTCCAGGAAAACTTACAGATGATGGTAAGAGATTACCAGTAGAAGTAGAAGTTGGAGATGTCGTCGTTTTTTCTAAGTATGGAGGTACTGAATACCGAGAAGGTGACGTAGAGTACATGGTGCTTAGAGACGATGATGTGCTTTTCAAGAAATAAATTTGAGTTATTTTAAATAATATGGAGGAAATAAACTAATGCCTAAACAGCTTACTTATAGTGAAGAAGCTCGTGCACAAATGAAGCGCGGCATAGATATAATGGCAGAAACTGTTGGCGTAACTTTAGGCCCTAGGGGAAGGAACGTAGTTTTAGATAAGAAATTCGGTCCACCTCAGGTTTGTAGTGATGGAGTAACTATTGCTAAAGAGATAGAGTTAGAAGACGCCTTTGAGAATATGGGAGCGCAGTTGCTTAAAGAAGCAGCGAGTAAGACAAATGACGTCGCTGGTGATGGAACAACTACTGCTACGGTTTTGGCGCAAGCTATTATACACGAAGGATTTAAGAACATTGCTGCCGGAGCAAATCCTATGGCTATCAAAAGAGGGATAGATCAAGGGGTTGAAGCACTTAGAGCAGCAGTGAGTAGTATGTCTACTCCGGTTAGTGGCAGAGACGATATTGCAAAAGTTGCAAGTTTGTCTGCTCATGATGATGAGATGGGGTCATTAATTTCAGAAGTTATGGAAAAAGTTGGCAAAGACGGAGTCATAACTGTTGAAGAGTCAAAGGGTATAAGTTACGAGCAAGAATTTGTTGAAGGTATGCAAATTGATCGTGGCTATATATCTCCATACTTTGCTACAAATCAAGAAAGAATGGAATCTGATATAGAGAATCCATATATATTGATAACTGATAAAAAAATATCAGCGGTTTCCGATTTTCTTCCTGCTTTGGAAAAAATACTTCAGATAGGCAAGAATGTTGTAATTATTGCTGAAGATATTGAAGGCGAAGCTCTTGCTACCTTAGTTGTAAACAAATTAAGAGGTACTCTAAATATACTCGCTGTAAAAGCACCAGGATTTGGTGATAGAAGAAAAGAGATGCTTGAAGATATTGCCAAGTTGACTGGCGGAGTAGTGATTAGCGAAGAAGTTGGTCGTAAATTAGATTCAGTTACTGTTGATGACCTTGGTAGGGCAGGAAGGGTAGTTGCAACTAAAGATGACACTACTTTCGTTAATGGACAGGGTGAAGAAAGTGCGATTCAAGGTAGAATCAATCAGATTAAATCTCAGATTGAAGAAACAACCTCCGATTACGATAGAGAAAAACTTCAAGAGCGTTTAGCAAAACTCTCTGGTGGAGTTGCTATTATAAAAGTGGGTGCTGCTACGGAAGTAGAATTGAAAGAGAAAAAGCAAAGAATAGAAGATGCTTTATCTGCTACAAGGGCAGCAGTAGAAGAAGGAATCGTCCCTGGAGGTGGCTTAGCTTTGTTAAGAGCAAGTTCTGCTTTAGATAAAGTTAAACTTAATGGAGATGAACAAACCGCTATAACTATACTTAAAGACGCTTTAGCCGCTCCTTTGAAGCTTATTGCTGAAAATACAGGAGTTGCTGGAGAAGTCGTTCTTTCTAAGACATTAGAAGGAACAGGTAATCATGGTTATGATGCTGAAACTGGTGAATATGGTGATCTTATTGAACTAGGAATCATGGATCCAGCGAAAGTAACACGTTCTGCAATCGAAAATTCTGCTAGTGTTGCCGGAATGGTATTAACTACAGAAGCTTTGATAACAGATGTTAAGGAAGATTTGCCGGCTATGCCAGCTGGTGGTCCTCCTCCTCCAATGGATTACTAAGAGGAACTGCAAAAAAGGGGTCCATCATAGGGCCCCTTTTTTTATCGCGTTGAATATTTCTTATTTATAGAATTAATGCTAAGCTTTGCAATCAACGAGATAAATGTTATTGTTTGTAAAATTCTTAAGGATTTGAAACCTAACTATGGTATTAACAGATAGACAGCAATCTATATTAAATTGCATAGTTATAGATCATATTAAAACCGCTAATCCTATTGCTTCAGAATCTATTGCTAATCAACACGGTTTAGGTATTAGCCCTGCGACTATAAGAAATGATGTTGCGAAATTAGAAGAAGCGGGTTATATAACAAGACCTCATTTGTCAGCGGGAAGTGTGCCCCTAGATTCGGGCTATCGCTCGTACGTCGAACATTTTTTTAATACCGCAAGAAACGAATCTAATAGGTTTTCTGGATTCGCATCTAATTTTCGGCGAAAAATGAATGATTCTGAAATAGATTTAGAATCCCGTACTCAAATCGCAGCGAGTATAATTTCTACGATTTTGGGTACACTTGCTTTAGTTACATCTCCAAAGTCAAATCAATCTAAAATAAGACATTTAGAATTTGTGTATTTGAATAAATCTATGGGAATGTTAATCGTGGTTTTAGACCATGCTAAGATAACAAAAAGAATTATAAAATTATCTGGTCATCTAACTAGAAGAGAGTTTGACTCTGTTTTTAACAGAATTAAAGATAAATGTGTAGGACTAAGGAAAAAACAATTATCTAAGTTAGTTAAAAATAATAACACCTATACGCTAGAAGATTTACTTTTAAGAGAAATATTTTCTATTATGAATCGTGAAGATAGAGAGTCAGGTTCTGACCATTATTTGTATGGGTTGAAGAATATATTAGCTCAACCGGAATTCGCTGATATAAGTAAAGGATATTCAATAGTAGAAGTGGTAGAAGATGGAAGATTGGCGGAAGCCGTAGTATCAGAGAGTCCGAAGTTGGGGGTTTTACAGATTAGAATAGGTCGCGAAAATAAAGGTGATTTTCTTTGGCCTCTAAGTGTTATTATGGCCGAATATGGAATTGTAGGAGAGTCTGTTGGCTTCTTAGGAGTTATCGGACCTACACGCATGGATTATACTAAAGCAATCACCATAGTGAATGAAGCTTCAAAAGTTATGAGTCAAATGGTAGAAGAAGTAAGGTAGATAACTATTTTATATTTTTCAAAATCAAATTAAGTTGGAGATTTAAATGAAATTAGTTCTTTTTAACGATTATACCCCCGGCATATTAAGAGAGGATAAAGTTATTGATATTTCGAATAAAATAGCTGGGGTTCCTGATTTTAGTCCTCAAATAATGATGAGTTACTTGATTGAAAACTTCGATCAGTATAGGAAATCACTTGAAGAAATAGGTGATGTTCCAGCAATTCCAATATCTCAAGTAAAACTTAGGCCCCCATTACCTGAACCTACAAGAATCGTATGTATGGCTGGTAATTACATGGAGAATGGTTCCCGCGCTCTCGTGGCTGATAGAGAGGCATTTTTGAAATCACCGAGTGCTATAATTGGGGATGGTGATACGGTTGTTTTACCCGATTGTCCAGTACCTCATTTTCATCATGAAGCTGAGTTGGGATTAGTTGTAGGAAAAAAAGCTTCCAAAGTTTCTGCTTCAAATGCAAAAGATTATATTTTTGGATACATTAATTTTATAGATGTTTCAGCTAGAGGTGTCGAACCTAATGGAGGGTCGAGTTTTTTCTGGGGAAAATCCTGGGATACATTTGCTCCAATCGGACCTGCTATAGTTACTGCAGATGAAATTGATGATCCGCAAAATTTGAATATCAATCTGTGGGTTAATGGTGTAGCTAGACAAAATATGAACACTAGTGACATGGGGAGAAGTGTTGGAGAAGTAGTAGAATTTGCAACATGGTTGATTACAATGAAACCAGGGGATATGATTTCAACTGGAACAAACCATGTTGGATTAGGTCCAATTCAAGATGGGGATAAAATTGAAATGCAAATAGATAAATTAGGACCTAAGCTGCATGTAGACGTTAAAGATGAATGGAAGCGTACTTGGCCGCGGCAACCATTATCCGAAATGACCGCTTTTGAATCATCTGTTAGATCGAAGATTAAGTGATAATTGCATTTTAATGAAATAACGTTTCTTATGCGATAGCATCATTCAAATGATTAAAAGGTTCTGGTTGATTTAATCTCTAAGAATAGCGCCTCCGTCAACGTGTATACATTGGCCAGTGATGTTTTTAGAAGAATCAGATGATAAAAATCCTACTGTTTGACCTATATCATCGGTGGTTTGTGGTCTACCCATTGGAATAACGTCTGAATATTTTTGCAGGAAGCTTTTATAAAGATCGTTTTCTATGAGGGTTTTATCATTTTCTATGCTTTGTGCCTGAAGACCTTTTTGGAATGATGTCCAAACGGCACCTGGGCAAACTGCATTTACATTGATGTTATCGTTTCTTAATTCGTATGCTAAACCTTTAGTATATCTAAGTACTGCAGCTTTACTGGTTGGGTAAGGACCTCCAAGATTTCTTGCTGCGTGTGCTGACATAGAACCTATATTGATTATCTTTCCATACTGGCGAGATTGCATATGTGGTATCGTTAATTCACAGAAATTTACAACTCCCATTATATTTATTGATAAACTGGCTTCCCAATTATCTGTATAAATTCCTGCATTATTTACCAGTATGTCTAGCTGACCAAATTCTGACATGACATTGTTAACACATTTTTCTATATCGTTCTTTTTTGATACGTCTACTCTCATAGCTAAAGATTTAGAACTAAGCTTAGTTATTTCTGAATTTGTGGAAATAGCTTTTTCCTCATTTAAATCTGCTATTACCAATGTCGCGCCACTTTTTGCTAATGATAGAGCTATTCCTTTACCTATTCCTTCAGCTCCTCCTGTAACAACAGCAATTTTCCCAATTAATGATTTGGTCATAATCAGTTCTCCAATGTATAAGATTCGTTCGTGTTTTTGTTCATATGACTAACATTTTTCAAATGTGAAAGTGTATTCAATGAACAAAAAGAAGTGATGGTATTATATATTGCTAATGGGATTTAAGTAAATTTGGTTGTTGGCTCCGGTGGTAGGATTCGAACCTACGGCCAATCGGTTAACAGCCGACCGCTCTACCACTGAGCTACACCGGAAAGATTTTACCAAACCAAATATAATAAAGCGTGATTGAATTTTACCATTTGTGATTAGGGTAGAACAAGATACCATATAATTCTATATAATTAATACGGATAGATAATATTTATATTATATTGATTATTCTACTTTCGCGGTTTTGGGTTGTGGTTGAGTAGTGAAATTTAGCTCTTCATTTTTCCCCGTAGTAATAAACACATAATCGCCCTCGGATATTTCTCCAGAGATGATTTGTTTGGAAAGTTGATCTTCTATATATCTTTGTATTACTCGTTTCAGCGGTCTTGCACCGTAAGCACGATCGTATCCTTTATCAATAATCCAATCCATAGCATTTTCAGATATCTCGAGTGTTAAACCAAATTTCGAAATTTTGGCTGAAACCTCATTTAGTATTATGTTTGCTATTGATTTTATCTCCTGAGGTTCTAGCTCTTCGAAAACTATAATCTCATCTATTCTGTTCAAAAATTCGGGTTTGAATTGGCTTTTTAATGTTTCTTCCACGATATTTCTAGCTCGATCTGTATTTTGTTTGTCTTTATCTGCTAAAAACCCAACCTGGCCTTTATCGTTTATATTGGAACCTATATTGCTAGTCATTATTATAATTGTGTTTTTGAAATCTATCGTTTTGCCTTGGCCGTCAGTTAATCTTCCATCATCAAGTATTTGGAGCAATATCGAAAAAATATCTGGATGTGCCTTTTCAATTTCATCGAATAATAAAACGCTAAAAGGTCTTCGCTTAATTGCTTCCGTAAGTTGGCCGCCTTCATCATATCCAATATACCCGGGTGGCGAACCAATTAATTTTGAAACTGAATGTTGTTCAAGATATTCAGACATGTCAATCCTAATCATGTTGCTTTGATCATCAAACAAAAATTCAGCAAGTGAGCGTGCCAATTCTGTTTTACCTACCCCGGTTGGCCCTAAAAACAGGAAACTCCCGATAGGTTTGTTTGGGTCACTTAGTCCAGATCTGGCTCTTCTAACTGCATCTGATACTAATTTTACAGGCGTGTTTTGTCCTATAATTCTTTCATGTAACCGATTCTCCATGTTTAATAGTTTATCGGCTTCATTTTCTAACAATTTATTAGTTGGTATACCTGTCCAATCTGTAATCAAGTTTCCAATATGTTCTGGCAGTACTTTCATTTCTGATTTTTGATAATTTGGTAAAGATTGTTTTGCATTTTCATATTGTTGTTGGACTTGTATACGCTTTGTTTTTATTTCGGCAGCTTTTTCATAATCACCTTGTTGAGCTGCTGCTTCTTCCTGATTTAACATGTGTTGTATTTCTTTTT
Organism: uncultured Dehalococcoidia bacterium; assembly: GCA_964645865.1. Lineage (GTDB taxonomy): Bacteria > Chloroflexota > Dehalococcoidia > Lucifugimonadales > OSU-TB39 > OSU-TB39. The sequence goes on from CAZYCG010000010.1 coordinate 14,981, forward strand.
CTTTTACTTTTAAATCGATTGGCATAGATTGGGAATCTATTCGTATTTTGCTGGCTGCTTCATCTATTAAATCTACAGCTTTATCAGGTAATAACCTTTCAGTTAAATATCTTTTACTGAGATTAACAGCTGTTTTGATTGAATCATCTTCAATAGTTACTTTGTGATGAGATTCATATCTAGGTTTAAGTCCCATTAGCATTTCTATTGCTATTTCACTTGTGGGTTCTTCAACCATTATTGGTTGAAATCTGCGTTCCAAAGCAGCATCTTTCTCTATATATTTTCTATACTCATTGACTGTGGTGGCACCAAGGCACTGTAGCTCTCCTCTAGCTAATGCAGGTTTCATCATGTTGCTAGCATCAATTCCTCCCTCCGCTGCTCCAGCACCTACTACAGTATGTATTTCGTCAATAAAGACTATTATTTCACCTTTAGCTGATTTAATTTCATCCATTACAGCTTTTAAACGCTCTTCAAATTCTCCTCTGAATTTGCTGCCAGCCACTAAAGTACCCATGTCAATTGCAAGAACTTTTCGGTTTTTTAGTTCTTCCGGAACATCTCCTTTTACAATTGCTTCAGCCAATCCTTCGGCTATAGCAGTTTTGCCTACTCCTGCTCCTCCTATTAAAACGGGATTGTTTTTTGTTTTTCGCAGTAATGTTTGCATAGCTCTTTTTATTTCTAGATCTCTACCTATTACCGGGTCTAAATTGCCTTTTTTTGCTAACTCAGTAAGGTCTACACTGTATTTGTCTAGTGAACCGTAATGATTTTCAGAACGTTGATCTGTGACTCTATGTTGGCCACGGATTGATTGGAGAGCTTGATAAACATTTTCGAGTGTTATATTGAATTTATTGATTAATTCATGTAACTTTCCTTCAGTTTCCTGCATGATTGCTATCAACAAATGTTCACTTCCTATGAATTCATCGTTAAGGCGCTTTGCTTCTTCTTTAGAACGTTGAATTATCATTTCGGATCTAGGTGTACTATAAATTTGTGAAGAACCGTCTGAGACCTTGGGGAAGTCATCTAAGATTTTAGTGGTTGCATCAATTAATTCAGCTATGGATATTTCTAATTTCTTGAATATTTCTGTTGGTACGCCTTCGGGTTCCTCGAGTAAAGCTAAAAAAACATGCTCAGCATCCCATTGGTTATGTTGTAGTCTCCTTACAATTTCTTGCGATCCTGCAAGAATTGCTTGGGCTTTTTCTGTGAATTCATTTGGGTTTATAATCACTAATCCCCCAATTGTTTATTTAGTATAAACGTATTATGGATTGTTTATGACGAACAATTCGCCGCACGATACGCTTTATTTCTTATCAACTAATGTAAGCTTACTATATGAACAACCATGAGTCAACTTGTATAAAGGTTGTTGCCTTATTATTTAAGAATGCTACGATTAACGCGGTTTGGGCTGTATTTGTTTTCGTGTAGAATTGGCATAAATTGTTAATTCAATTACTACTAGTTCAATTAATAGGTCCGTTTGGATATTTGTAGTTTTTGTTTTAAAGTCAGCCTGGATAAGTATTTGGTGCATATTTTTCAAAGAGTTCAAGCTTATATTTTTCTGTATATTAGTTAATTTTTGGAGTACATAACTACTTAAAGAAATATGTTTGATTAATTCCCTGTTTGGCAAGCCTGAGTTGATTAAAGATTTTATCAATATCAGGGTTTTAATTTGTTTGCCTAATAGAGATATGATTAATTGGGCGGGTGTGCCTTGATTCATCAAGTTTGTTAGGCTGGTTAGAGCATGCTTTTTGTTTCCTGCTAAAATCGCATCTATAGCACTGAATAGATTTGGATTTGATATTGGAATAACAAGTTTTTCAATCTCTTTAAGTGTAATCGTATTTGTTGGAGAATATAGAGTTAATTTTTCTAATTCCGAATCGACTTTTCTTAAATCGTTTCCTGTATATTTAACTAATTCATGGATTGCTTTTTCTTCTATGGAGGAGTTTCTTACACTAACCTTTTCTTTAACCCATTTTATTAAAGTGTGACCGGTGGGTGGAGGAAAATATTTTATTGTTGCATTTGATTTGATTTTAGTGAGCAACCGATTATTTTCTGATATATGTGAATCTGAAAAAATCAATAAAGTAGTTTGGGGAAATTTTGGAAGCTCATCTACTATGCTATCCCAATCAGAGATTCTTTTGGGTTTGGGCTTTTGATTTGTTTTGCTGACTCTAATTCGGGAAGAACTTTTTGATTCAAATATAGAAAGTAAACCTTTGATAATGACAAGTCTTTTACTAGATAAAAAAGGTATTGAATAGCAGGCATTGAGAATGGTATCTGCATTTACCTCGTTCGAATCAAATACGTTTATGTTGGTTGAATTTGGATCACCATTATCTATTTGAGATTTTAACTCATTTATTTCTTGTTCTACTATATAAGGATCCCCGTGGTATACCAAATTCATTTTATTGACCTTAATTTAGTGATTGTGCTAACCATCTATCGATTTTACCTTTAGTTAGGTTCCGAGGATATTATAGAAGTTCTTTTGTAAATCTGTCAGTTGTTTTATTATTATTTAAGGCTTGGTGAAACTTGGATTTATCTTTATATATTCATATTCCTTTTTGTCAGACTAAATGTCCGTATTGTGATTTTAATACCTATGCAAAAATAGAACATTTAATGCCTTCTTATATAGATGCTCTATGTAATGAATTATTACTTTGGTCGTCAGTATTAAAATCATATCCTGTGCGGACGATATTTTTAGGAGGAGGTACTCCTTCCTATCTCCCGGTCGACAATTTAAAAACTATTCTTGATTTGGTTAAAACAAAATTCCAGTGCGATATTTCAGAAATAACTATGGAAGTTAATCCAAATGATATAGATCAGGCAAACATTCAGGGGTTATTGGATGTGGGAATTAATAGAATTAGTATGGGAGTACAGAGTTTTCAAGATTCTATATTAAAAACTCTTGGCCGGACTCATTCTGCTGATATGGCAATTAATTCTTACAATAAATTAAGGAAGGAAGGATTTGATAATATAAGTTTAGATTTGATGTATGGTATACCGTATCAGACTTTGAAAGATTGGAAAGATTCACTTGAGATTATTTCTAATCTAAAACCTGAACATTTATCTTTGTATTGTCTGACTCTTGAAAAACACACCCCGATGCAGAGGATGATGGATATAGGAGAATTAGAAATTGCAGATGATGATTTAGCTGCAGATATGTATTTATTATGTGAGGAGTTTTTGCATGACAATGGATATGATCAATATGAGATATCTAATTGGTCAAAACCCCATAAAGAAAGCCAACATAATTTAAGGTATTGGAAGAATCGCCCATTTTTAGGTGTGGGCCCGGGTGCGCATTCTTATTTATTTAAAAACAGATTCAATAATATAAAGTCTCCTAATACCTACATAGCTAGATATCTAACTTCGAATAAATTAGTTTACGATTTTGATTATTTCGAAGATGGCAAGCGTTTGTTAGAACAAATTCCAAGTATCGAGGATATTGAACCTGTTGATCAGCGTCTCGAGATGGGAGAAACCATGATGTTAGGTTTAAGGTTGAACCGTGGTATTGACGTAATAGAATTCGAAAATCGGTTCGGGGTAAGTATTGGTGATATTTTTGGAGAAACCATTAAAGATTTGATAGATGATGAATTATTAAATTATTCTTGTGGTAAATATAAGTTGTCACAAAAGGGCAGAATACTTGGGAATGAAGTATTCAGTAGGTTTTTTTAGAAACAGTTATTTTAATAGATTTGCAAATACGGGTAATGGAGTTCCGATAAGTGGAGTAGCATAGGATTTAAAAGCCTCTGTTGGTAGCAATTTTTCTTTATCGAAATAGGTTTCAGGTAAATATTTTACTTTATCAGCAACTTCTTCAACCGGTGTTAGTTTTGTTGAGCTTGAATATTTAGAAGCTAATTCTTCTCGTTTTATTGCAACCATTACTTCAGTGGCACCTTCTAAGGCATACTGTACGGCTTTAGTTCCAACCATTTCAGCGTCTGCGGCATCAATACTGGATATACAAGCAATCATGGATCTTTGTATTGTTCCTGGTTTTTCATATCTGACTCTTACTTTTAATTGAGATTCAGCTAATTTACTTAAGTGATAGCCAGCACCTTCAAAATACTTATGTCCAAATTGATCTTCATATAATGCTTTTTCCTTTTTCCCAATAATGCCATCAGCATTTTGAGAATTTTCAGCTACTACAGCTACAGCATAACCAAAGCGGCGATAAGCATTTTCTAGTTGATTGACGAAATTTTCACAATCAATTATTTGTTCTGGAATACAAACTAGATGAGGCGGATCGTGATAATTATTTTTTCCTAGTGAAGATGAAGCTGCAATCCAACCTGCGTCTCTACCCATAACTTCCAAGATTGTTATGGGTGCTGATTCGCCCATTGTTTGTGCATCTTTACCTGCTCCCATTGTTGCTAAAGCTACGAAACGCGCTGTACTTCCATATCCAGGGGAATGGTCAGTGCCAATCAAATCATTATCGATCGTTTTTGGTACATGTATAACCTGAAGTTTGTATCCATTAAGTTTACTTAAATGACCGAGTTCTTTCACGTTTGCAGCTGAATCATTACCTCCAATTATAAATAAATAACCTATTTTATAATCAGATAAGACGTTTAATAATATGGATGCGTTTGCTTGTGATATTTTATATCTTGATGAACCGAGAGCTGCGCCCGGAGTTTGCCCAATTAACGATATTTCCGAGCTACTTATATTAGATAAGTCCATAATATTTCTTTCAATCAAACCACTTGTGCCATGGATTGCGCCATATATTTTAGAAAAATGTCGGGTTTTTAATGATTCATTTAAAATCCCAGCCAAGCTTCTATTAATTACAGCGGTACTGCCACCGGATTGGATTATTAATGCATTAGATGATTTCATTGGCTATGCAGTAATTGCGGTAATAATTGAATTTAATATTACAATCGCTAATCCAAATATAATTAAGAATTCGCTATGGATTATAGAAAAACCTACATACATTGGTATGATTGATGCAATATATGTTGCCAAAGTAGCTTGTTGAAATTGTGACTTCATTAAGTTAATTACTCCAAAACAGATATGATCAGTGCCTGTATTCCGACGGCAATCAATATAATCATGCAGTAGGGTAAAGATTTTTTCAATACTTTATGTTCTTGTCCACCAAGTCCTACTAAAGTTGTACCAACTAACACCTTAGCAGGTGCTATAGCGCCTCCTATAGCACCACCTATTGATTGCGAGCTAACTACTGTATATACTCCCAATTCCAGTGCCTTGGCTGTCTGCAGTTGCAAGGCTCCGAACATAACATTTGAATTTGTATTACTTCCTGTTAAGAAGGTGCCTAGAACACCTACGAATGGTGAAAAAAATGGGAACAAAAATGAAGTAGTCTTTGCAATTGAGTTTCCTAATAAGGATGTCATTCCCGAATCAATCATGATTAAAGACATCATTACCATCGTAATTAAACCCAAACTTGAAGGAACACATTGCGTATAAGTACGGTTCAATGCATTTAGTCCAATATTTTTGGTCCATATAGACCTACTTTTATAGATTACAAAAGTTATAAAGGTTGAAAATAAGATTATTGGAGCTGGATGAGAAAATAATTTTATACCAGCATAGTCTTGTTCTGCTTTCACCAGATATCCAAGACCAGTTATATTTGTTGGGTAATCTAATCCAAATTGTATAGGTATCGATTTTATTATAGGTATTTGTGATATCAGGCTAATGGCTAAAATTAGGTAGTATGGCAAAAAGGCGAGGTGGAAACTTGCATTTTTGAGGTTGTTATTATTTGAATTTGCCTTTGGTGTATCAGAAGATATTGAATTGGATTGAATTTGTTCAAAATTTAATATTGGTGTAAAGGTTAATAGCCATCCCGTTACGGTGCCACTTAGCCCAGCCACCAAGCCTCCAATTTGAGGTACATTTAAGAATGCAGAAACCCATTGTCCGAATGACATGACAGTTCCTATTATCAAAATGGCAGGGATACCTCTAATTACCGATTTTAGACCTCCCTGTATATGGGCGACTGCGAATCCACAGAGGAATATAGGCAATGCAAACATAATAGCCATATGAGTACCTATTTCTTCAGATGGTAGATCAGTCACTAATTGTAGAGTATAGAAAGAAGAACCAAGAGACCCGAAAGTTGTTGCCCAGCAATGTCCGATTAATGCAATAGCAGCAGCTCTTGGTGCAGAAAAACCCATTAGTATCATCAATGGTGCTACCACAGCTACGGGTACTCCGAAACCAGAAACTCCTTGTATCAGCCCACCGAATCCCCATCCTACTACTAAAGCTTGTGCTAATGGATTTTTAACAAGTTTTGTTATGTTGTTACCAATAACTTCAATTAACCCCAAAAATTCTAAAATGTTATACATAAACACTGAAGACCAAATAACAGATAAAACAAAAATACTGAGACTGATTCCTTTGGATCCTGCTATTACTATGTTGGCTTCAGTTGATTCAAACCTAAATAATGCAATTATTATTACTAATAAAAGAGATATTGACCCAGCTTTGGCTGCATTCCATTTAAGAACCACAATTCCAATGGTCAATACGATAATCGGGATACTTGCCATAAATACATCGATAGTAGTGGTGTTAGAAATAAAGTCCAATACCACCTCTATAAAAATATGTATTTAAATAAATGTTTCATTCAAATCTATCTGGGTTGAATGGTGTTATGTCGATGTCTGTTGAATTTTGCAATATTAGCTCAGAAATGACTTTACCCATTGCAGGACCCAAAGTTATTCCGGACCTTAATGCTCCTGTACCAACATATATTTGTGGATAATCAACAAAACTACCGAGTATTGGAAGATTGTCTTGCGACATAGGTCTAAGACACGATGTTTGCTTGACGATTTTGGCATTCTTGATGTCTGGAATCATCTTTACAGCTGATAGCATTATTTCGTTTCGAGATGCAATTGTAGTGGATTCATCATATCCTTCGTTTTCTTCTGTAGTACCCGTCCAAATTAACCCATCTGGTTTAAGATTAGCGTAATTGCCTGACCAAGAAACGGAACAATTTTCTAGAATGCCAGGTTTGGATAATCTTAATATCTGTCCCTTAAGAGGCTTAATCGGCAATTTGATATTTATCCAATCACTTAATGCGTTGCTCCACGGCCCCATTGATATAACAATTTTGTTGAAAGATAGATTTGTAGAATTTTTCAAATTTAGAGTTGCACTAGTATTCGAATTAATATTTATTCCTACAACTTCATCGTAAATAATCTTGACGCCCTTTATTTTAATTGCCGCATGCAATGCAGAAAGTAAATTGTATGGATTTACATCCATAGCATTTTTTACAAATACTCCACCTAGTATCGATTTTGAAATGCTTGGTTCTAAAGAAAATATTTGAGATGGATCTAGCCAATCAGATTGAATTTTTGAAATATTAGAATCAGTTGATAACAGGGATATTTTCTCTTGTTCATTGAAAGCGAGACTTATCGAAGATTTCTCCCTGTATTGAATATCTATGCCTGTGTGTCCAGGTAGAAATTCAGATAGTTGTTTATGAAGAGCAACGCCTTTTAGTGCTAGTGGATAGTTAAGACCTTGTGTTTTTGACGCTCCAAAACTTCCATATGCAAATCCTGATGCATGGCTTCCAATAGGATCTTTTTCTATCAATACGCAGTTAATTCCGGATTCTATTAGGTAGTAAGCTGTTGCAATTCCGACAATTCCGCCGCCAATAATGGCTATATCTGGTTTTAGAGTATTCAAGATGCTTTTATGTTAGTTGGAAATTAGTCTTTGTACGTTAGCATAATCAGATTAAGTTTTCTAGTTTAATAACTTAAGAATGCGAATTTTTTAAATAGAATATCAGTATGTTTATAAATATATTTGTGAATTGATAGAGTCTGTTAATATTAATTCGAATTACACTTGACAGGGTAGGTTGACTAACCATAACATCGACTGAATTAATTATTTGTGGTTTTCATCTCATACCTCAGAGTCGGAGTATAATATGGCGAATTTAAGAAAAGCGGATATTGTTTCACGAGTTGCAACTATGTTAGATACATCAACTGCTAAAGGTGAAGAAGCCTTGAATGCAGTTCTTTCCAGTATTGAAGATGCGTTGATTAACGGAGATAAAGTGGTTTTAACTGGTTTTGGATCATTTTCAGTAAGGCAAGTTAAACCGAGAAATATTAAACCTATACTTGGTCCACAAGCAGGTAAAATAGTTACAATACCATCCCACAAAAGGGTTGGATTTACTGCAGGAGCAAAGTTGACAAGAAAGGCAGCTAAGAATTAACAGCTAGGTGGTTTAATTATTTTTTTTAAACCCAATTGATGATTTGAATTTTTTGAAAAATGATGTGCTAGTGGATTTCTTTTTTCGCCTTCTAGGTTTTTCAGATAAGTCTTTTTCTTGTTTGTTGATTTCGGATAATACGATATTGATTTGACTTATTTCTTTTTTAATTTCATTTAAAGCTGAATCTATTTTTGAGAAAAATTGTTCTGCAGTTACTTTGGTTAAGTCCACATTAATTTTCTGAGACGATTCTGCTTTTATATTAGCATTTTCATCTTTTAATTTATCAACCTCTATTAATAAGGCACTGTATTTATTTAATATTGAGTCAAAAGCGGACACATTATCATTTTGGTTTGTATTGTTTACTTCTGGCATCCTGATCCCTTTTTGTGTTTTTGTTAGTATACATAAATTATAAACTTATTTGCCAATTGTTCCAAATTGTCTCAAAATTACAGAAAAGAGGTATGACTAAAGAAAAACTATAGTTGGAGAGGATATATAAATACGGTTTGCGGAATTGCACGGGATTTTAAGAATTAAAGAAATTTATAAAACATATTGACATTAACTAAAGAAAACTATAGTCTTAAAAAATGGTTACATCAGCGAAAATGACCCTTTGTGACACTTGCAATATCTGGGTAAAGGCTCAAGGGCTTGGTACTCACAGACGGCAAAAACATCAAATATTGCAAAATAAAACACCTATTTGTGCAGGTGAGAAATCATCTGAATTATTGACCCAAATTAAAGAAGAAATCGATGGTCTAAAAAGGTTACACGTAGGGTCAGGTCAAACCACCGCGATTGTGGAGGAAGCTATCGAGAAAATGGGACGAACGACTGTCGGAAATAGGGAAGACGGATTAGATGAAAAGATCGAAAATCTGAACTCTCAAATCGGAAAAATATTGAGCAGGATTCAGAACATTGAAAATATACTGCGGTTTTAAAGGGTTAATATCCAAGGGTTTTGTTAGCGACGCGAATGAACTTTTCTCCGGTTATAAAACGTCTGATATTGGTTCTGTATATGTCGAACCTGTCCTTTTCCAAATTGGATGACATGGAAGATGTGTGTGGCGTGATGATGACATTGTCCATCGTCCATAATGGGCTTGAATCCGAAAGCCATTTATTTTCCAAATTGTCGAAAACAGCGCCAGCCAAATTACCTTTGCGAAGTTCTGTGATTAAAGCATCCTCATTGATTATATGTGGTCTTGAAAGAACGATCACATGAGCGTTTTTTCGGATCATGTGAATGTTGTGTGTATTAATAAGGTCTCTTGTGTGTTGGGTTAATGGGGCTGCAATCACTATCCAGTCGGATATTTTGAGCAATTTTTCTATGTGATCGGATGGCCACACCGTAGCGATTTCACTTTTGCATAATGGTTTTGTTCTAGATAACCCAAAAATATTCATTCCAAATCCATAACCTCTTCTTGCAATTGCCTTCCCTACTTCACCGTACCCTATTATCCCCAAATTTTGTCCATTTAAATCTTTTATGCTGCTGAGATATTTTGTTGGGTCCAATTTCTTTTCTCTTTGATCTTTAAAATGCTCATCTAGCCTATGAGTAATGGATAAAATAGTTGCGAACACGTATTCCGCCATTGGTACAACATGTGCATTTGGAGCGTTTGTCAATATAACTTTGCTAAGGACTATAGGGTGATTCTGTTCTAGTTCGAAACCAGACATAGGGTGGTGCACCCATTTCAATTTTTTGTTTAGCGCAAATATTTTAGCAGTAGGTATACCGAAAGTCGCATCTGCATCAACAATGTGAATTTGTTGCTCACTTTCAGTGTATCCTTGTTTGAATGTTACATTTGGGAATTCATGATGTAGTTCATTGATTAAATCTTGTTTGGTTGGCCATAGTTCGTTTAAGTTGTCATTCAGCAGGATTTTAATAGGTTGGTCTTGTAACATGGATTGTAAATTTATTGAATTGCTCTAATATATTGTCCTGGCCAGATTGTATCTCCGTCCAGTTCTGATTTGGCATACAATGGCCAATAAGGATTTCGAAGAAGTTCTCTTCCGATGAAAACGACATCTGAATGATTGTCTTTTAATATTTGTTCTGCTTGATTGGCTTTGTTTATCATTCCCACTGCTCCCGTCAAAATATGTGAGCCTTTTCGTATTTCAGAAGCCAATGGTACTTGGTATCCTGGATATGTTTCTAATTGTTGGTGAGGAGAGTTTCCTCCTGAAGAACAATCAATAAGATCCACTCCCTCGGATTTTAATTTGCAGCTAAGTTCTATTGAATCGTTGATATCCCAACCGCCTTCGATGTGTTCGGTCACAGATATTCGCGCAAATAATGGTATTGAATCTGGTATGACTTTTCTGACTGATTTAACAACCTCCATAATAAAGCGAGACCTGTTTTCAAATGAACCGCCATATTCATCTGAACGTGTGTTAGAAATGGGAGATAAGAATTGGTTTGCCAAGTAGCCATGAGCTAGATGAAGTTCTATACATTTGAATCCAATATCGACTGCATATTTTGCAGCCTTAGAAAATGAAGATACCAAATCCATAATATCTTCTTTTGTTAGTTCTTTGGGTGTGTCCCATGTTTCATCATATGGGATAGAGCTGGGGCCAACTATATTCCAACCATCTTCTTCAATTGTTAATCTATTACCCCCGAGCCACGGCTTATTTCTTGATGCTTTTCTTCCTGCGTGAGCTAATTGTATCGCTGGTACGGAATTATATTTTTCAATGAATGCCACAATGGGTTCAAATGAATTTGCTTGTTTTGTATTCCAGAGCCCCAAATCGTACGGGGAAATCCTGCCTTCTGGTGTCACTGATGTAGCTTCAGTCATAACCAAACCCGCTCCTCCTATCGCCCTGGTACCTAGATGGACAACGTGCCATTCAGTAGGTGAACCATCTTTTGCCGCTGCAGAATATTGACACATTGGGGAGACAAATATTCTGTTATTGAATGTTATTCCCCGTATTTTTATTGGATTAAATAATAAACTCATTTGCTTACATAGATTAGACTGAATTGAATCGATTATAACTTAAATTTGTGACTTGATTGTAGTTCTAATATGAAATATAAATTTAATAATGGTGTAATTGATTGAAATACATACTATATAGTTTTTTGCTAAATCTGATTTTGACTATTTCCTGTTCTGGTTTACCGCAAGACTTGGATGGGGAACTGCATTTAAATTCACCTGAATTATCCGAAATTACTAATTGGATAAATTCAGATGGGTTTACTATAGAAAGTAAAAAAGGAAAAGTAATACTGGTCGATTTTTTTACATATACTTGCGTTAACTGTATTCGTACTTATCCGTATATAAAAAAATGGCATCAAAAATATGAGTCGTTTGGTTTGGTAGTGCTAGGTGTACATTCACCAGAGTTTGAGTTTGAAAAGAAAATCGACAATATAGAAAGATCGACAAAATTTCATGGTTTGGATTATCCCATAGCAGTTGATAATAAACATGGTACTTGGGATGCTTTTTCTAACAGATACTGGCCTGCTAAATACTTAATAGATGCGTCGGGTAAATTAAGATATTCTCATTTTGGAGAGGGTGGTTATTCAGAAACCGAGAAACAAATACAGGAATTATTGACAGAAGCAGGCGCAGATTTAACTGATGTGCCTTTAGTTCAGGCTTTTGAAGTGGTAAGCACTAGTTTTTTCCGAATAACTGGACCAGAAAATAATTTAACTAGAGAATTATATGCAGGATACATCAGGAACAGTCTAAAGGTACGTAATCTGAAATGGATGAGTAATAATAAGGATGAGTCTATCAACGACGATGATTCTGAGCTTATTTTTAACCGTGTGGATGATGTTGAAAATGTATTGAATCAACCGTATATCATTCAGAGAGATTATTATGATAACCCCGTAGGATCAATCATCGAGTATACTCATGATTCAGACTTAATTAATAATTTTCTTTATGTTAATGGTCCCTGGAAGAGTACAGATGAGAGTCTTATACACGGCAGGCAGACATTAAACTTTGAAGACAGCATTTCTTTAAAATTTTGTGCATCTACTGCTAATGTTGTTGTTGGAAAAGACGATAGTAATGCGTCTTATCTAATTAAGGTAATATTAGACGGACTGCCAGTAGATGAAGGTAATTTAGGCGATGATGTTTATATTGGCGAGGATACTAATACTTATATTCAGGTCAACGAGAATAAGATGTTTAATATTTTTCAATCAAGAACATCTCATTTCGATTGTCATAATCTTCAAATAAGTGCTAATTCTCAGGATTTCGAGGTTTTTGCATTTACATTTAGCCCTTCTACTGACTATGTTGAATTACAGTAAATCTGTAACCATACCCAATCTACTAAAGTTGGGTATTTGTATTGTATCTATCATTTCGTGCCAAATAATCGATCCAGTTAAATCTGAAAACACTGGTTTAAGTGACTCATTAATAACTGGACCAG
>CAZYCG010000011.1:0-3498 GCA_964645865.1 uncultured Dehalococcoidia bacterium
CTCTAATATTATTAGTAATTCAACATACATTTATTGGTTTCCCTTGTAGATATGCAATCACGTTATCAACTGCTCCCTCATTTAGTAATTCAATCCCTTCAGGGGTTTGATCCGCCATATGCGGAGTAAACACAACATTTTCACACATCAGTAACGGATGATCTTTGTTTATAGGCTCTTGGTCAAATACGTCTAACCCTGCACCACCTAATTTTTTAGAATTTAAAGCCTCAATTAATGCTTTGGTATTAATCAAACCGCCTCTACCTCCGTTTATTAACAGTGATCCATTTTTCATCTTAGAAATTTCTTTTGTACCAATTAAATTTTTGGTCTTTTCAGACAGGTTTACATGTAAACTTATAACATCTGATTGCTCTAATAACTCATCAAACTCCACATATTGAACCCCCAATTCCGCCACTAGAGTTTTTGAAGGATTAAATGTCCATGCTATAACTTTCATGCCTATTGCTTTACCAAGTTTTGCCATATTTGTTCCAATGTTGCCTGTACCTACGATTCCTAACGTTTTACCTGTAAGTAAAATGTTTTCCAAACGAATCCATTTACCACTCTTTACATGTGCCGTTTGTAAGGCAGCTTGTTTCGCTAAAGCAAACATTAATCCAAAAATATGTTCCGCAACTACATAAGAGGTTCGGCCAGGCTGATTAGAAACTATTATCCCAGACTGGCGTGCATATTTAAGGTCAATCATATCGGTACCAATCGAACACGTAGATATCATTTTTAATTTAGGTAATCTGGACAATTTCTCTCTATCCCATTTAACACTACCTCTGGTATTGATTATGATATCTGCATTCAAAACTCTATCAATCTGTTCATCGGTATTTCGCGGTAGATCAGTATGTAAAATTACTTCACCATAATTTGACAACCTCTCCAACTGTGAAGATCCAGCAATCTGAGGAGGATAATCTCCAGGTATAACAATGTTTAATAACGACATTCTTGCAACCTATAAAATATTAAATACTGCTACAAAACCTAAATAACGACGAAAACTTCTATTTCATCGACTAATATATCGCCTTCTACGCCGAGATCTTTCTTTACTAATTCCAATTCCAAAACATTATCCCCATTTTTAAAAATTGATTTTTCAGCATCAATAATCAAAGTGCAAAATTTTTCTGGCAAATCCGGTACAGGCGGTAGACCGGTAGCTTTCTTGGAATCAGGGTCAACAATAAATTTAACATCAATTAGATTTTCGTCATCAATTATTTTAATGCAATCGTCACTTATTAAATTACCGTTTATTTTAATTTTAAAATGATCATTAACAGTCATATCGAATGCCCTTATCCACATAGCAACTTTTTTTACGCACTCGAATTGTTCATAAACTTTAAAATCATAAGTACCACTTTTTTCTCCATTCCTCTTTATCAAAACATGATTATTTTTTACGGCTCCGGTAGCGGACTTAGATTCTCCATAACCAACTTGACCATGTAGCATCGGGTCAAAAGTATACCTTCTAAACCCCTTTTGACCTGGTTTAAATTCTTTCAATTTTAATAGCTCTTGTAGCTGCATAGGATAAAAAGGAGCTGTTTTTATGGGCACAAAATGGTTATACACTGAAAAACCATCGGCTCCTTCACCATAGTAATTGTTAAGTATTGCATATTGTTGTTCTAAACTAATATGTGAACCGCCATTTCGCCTCCTCATCCTTATACTCGTCCACGGTTGAATAGCAGGATAGAGCCCACAATTAGTGCCTTCTATTAAATCTGCAAATTGTCTAACAGGTTGATTAGTAGAACTATGCATTGATTCCTGTGGAGAAACATAATCAATGATTCCTTTGCTTATCCAAGTTGGTACATCAAGTCCCATGGTCAAGCATTCATCTATTGTTTCAGAAACCCTGACTCCTAATATTAAATTTCTACCTATGATGTTAGACCGTGCGTCTAAAAGAGTCTTTATATTTTCTAACATATCTGTCATGAAATGCTTTCTATCATTGCCAGTCCCATAAGGAAAATATCCTCTATCCCTGAAGCACAATTCAATACCATCAATATCAAAGTTTTTTATAATCTCAGCCGCAACAGAGACAACATATTCACGTACTTCACCAAATGTAAAATCTAAAGAACCTCTGTCCATTTGGTAATATGGATCTTTTCTTGTTTCATTCAAAAGCCACTCTGGGTGACTACTTATAAAACTTGACCCTGACCCAACTCCTTGACTAACTGACACATGTCCATGATTATCATTCACTCTCATTCCTGCTAGAAATTCCATACCTCTTTTATGCGATTGATCGATTAGAACATCGAGAGGTTGAACACCGGACTCTATAAGCGGCAAAAATCTTCTATGCTGAGGCCTCGCATCATATTCAAACAATGGTGTTTTCCAATAAGTCGTCCACCCTTGCGTATAAACTTCCTGTATAAATGTGTCAACTTCCACTTCATATAAATCATCTACCCAATCCCTAAGATGTTTTTCTCCAACATTTTCCGGCAAAACTAATCTCGCTATACTCGATGGATCACTTATATAAATAAAACGTCTATTACTTAAATCTTTTTTGTTTTGCATTGAACACACCTATTTATTTATTGCTAGCCAAATCTAACAAAAGCGATCAGACACCTCGCCTTGCCACTAAAATCCCTTCTTGAGACGATATCACAATTGGACAATCTATTGAATTTATATCCAATGCTATATCTCTGTCTTGACGGTGATACCATGGTAGATTAACATCATCAAATTTAGAAACATGAGAGGATGACAAAATCATATTTTTTATTGAATTATGGTCAGTTTTTCTGTGTTCTAGTAGATTCCTGATATACATTGCACATATTTCATCTTCATCAGTACGGGTTATACCAGCCCATCCCATCGCAACTATAGTGACTTTTTCAAATGCCTTTCGTTGCAACCACCTGCATGTAGCTTCAGCATTCACTAGAGATGCTCCCATTATCACATCCGATTTTTCAACGCTGTTAACACCTACTACTCCAGCCCTAGTAGACAACACCAAAGATTTATTTGTTAATTCAATCTGCTTTATTTCATATGGGGAATTTCCAAAATCAAAACCCGCAGGTTTTTTACCATCTACTTCACCTACACAGTAATCAGCACCCACTTTATCCCTTAAAACTTTTGCATCTTCAATATCTGACACCATATATATATTTTTTGCTCCCTGAGATATAGCTAATGCTGCAGTAGTAAAAGCTCTAAACACATCGATGATTACCACGGCTCCATTCGCCTTGCTAGCTCCAGTAATTAAACTATCAATAACTATTTCCATCAAAAATCTATTGGATAGTTCCAATCATCTTAATTCCGGGGGCATGACAAATACAAAATCCTCTTTTGGACCTTTCATTATTTCTATATCGTCCGGCTTCAATTTTGCAACTACTTCATTTACAAGATCTTCAGGAGTAGAAGCACCTGATGTAATTCCTATTTTATCTA
>CAZYCG010000011.1:3598-27432 GCA_964645865.1 uncultured Dehalococcoidia bacterium
AATTTTCATCATCAAGCAAATGCATAGGCATTTGACCCATAGTACCTTTTGTTTCTTGATGGCCAGCATGCCCAACATAAACCACCCTTCTCCCCTCTGACCTATACTTTTTCGCTTCATTATGCACTTTTGTAACTAACGGACAAGTAGCATCTATTACTTTCAAATTACGTTGTTTTGCAATATCAAAATCTGAAGGCGGAGAACCATGTGCGGAAAATATCACAGATGAACCATTGGGTATCTCGTCGACATCTTCAACCGTTATAGCACCTTTCCTACCCAATGCTTGTACCACATATTTATTATGAACAATTTCATGCTTTATATAAATAGGAGCACCAAATTTCTCTATGGCATTTTCTACTATTTCTATAGCCCTAACTACTCCAGCACAAAAACCCCTAGGGGTACCTAAATAAACTTTCATTAAATAATTCCAATTGATTATAGAAGTATCATATCATAATCTGTTCTCAGTCCATGGTAATACTTCATATACTTACGATGAACACAAAGTGTATACTATCTATAACATTTTCGGAGGGGTTAAATGAAGCTAGCAAGTCGCATGAATAATCTTGGTACAGAAACTGCTTTTGAGGTGCTAGCAAAGGCTAAAGCATTAGAGAGTCAGGGGAAAAGCATAATACATCTCGAAATTGGAGAACCTGATTTCGACACACCATCAAATATAATAAAGGCAGCTCAAAATGCACTGTCTAACGGTTACACTCATTATGGACCATCACCAGGACTGATGGAAGTAAGGGAAAGAATTGCTCAAGAAGTAAGTGAAACACGTAATATTTCTGTATCAGCAAATAACGTGGTCATCACTCCCGGAGCAAAACCAATTATGTTTTTTGCTATGCTGGCACTAATAGATGAAGGAGATGAGGTTATTTACCCCAACCCAGGTTTTCCAATATATGAATCTATGATTAATTTTGTTGGAGGAATTCCAGTACCTATGAAATTATTGGCTTCCAACAATTTCGAAATTGACATAAACGATATAGTTGACCAAATTTCGCCTAAAACAAAGTTGATGATAATCAATTCACCGAACAATCCATGTGGAAGCGTTATATCTAAGGAAGATTTGACTACGCTAGCCAATCTTGCTAAAAAAAACGACTTTACAATATTGACAGACGAAGTATATCGAAGATTTTTGTACGAAGGTGAATATTTTAGTCCTGTAAGCGTACCAGGCATGACTGAAAGAACCATTATTCTTGATGGATTTTCTAAAACTTACTCAATGACTGGTTGGAGAGCAGGGTTTGGAGTAATGCCTGAAAATTTAGTTGAACCTATATCGCGATTATCGACCAACAGTGTATCCTGTACTGCTAGTTTCACTCAAATTGCAACCTTAGAAGCAATGAACGGTCCACAGGAAGAACCAATGCGAATGGTTGATGAATTCAAAAAGAGAAGAGATGTAATAGTAAACGGCCTCAATTCTATCCCAGGAATAGAATGTCCCATGCCAGGGGGAGCATTCTATGTATTCCCAAGCATTGAAGGTACTGGTATGTCGAGCAAACAATTTGCTAATGACCTGTTAGAAAAACATGGAGTAGCTTGCTTAGCTGGTGAATCTTTCGGTGAATATGGTAAAGGCTGTATAAGATTCTCATTTGCCAATTCCATGGAAAATCTCAACGAAGCATTAGATCGTATAAATTCTTTTGTTATAGCAAATTCCTAATTCCTTAAATATATCTGCATGGATCTAATATGAGTGATTTATTAAGAATCGCGATGGCTCAAATAAATTCGTCTGTTGGTGATTTTGAAGGAAATAAACGAAAAATCATCGATTGTATTAATCGGTCTAAATGCGTAAAAACAGATATTATCGCTTTCCCAGAATTGGCTATAACTGGTTATCCGCCCCAAGACCTCCTATTTAACAAAAACTTTATCGAAACAAATTTAGAAATCTTAAATGAAATAATACTCGAGTCAAATGGGATTACCGTAATAATAGGTTTTGTGGATAAAGACCAGAGTGGCAACATTTATAACTCTGCCGCAATAATATCAGACAAAACTTTAAACGACACTTATCATAAAATGCACCTTCCTAATTATGGAGTTTTTGACGAAAAACGTTATTTTTCCCAAGGGACAGATACTAAACTAATCATGTTAGGAGACACAAGAATAGGCATTAGTATTTGTGAAGACATTTGGCATCCAAAAGGTCCCATTTTAGAACACGCAAATCAAGGTGCTAAATTAACTATCAATATCAATGGCTCTCCCTATCATGCCGGTAAAAAAAAGATACGGGAAAATCTACTGAAATCACAATCAAGCACCCACAAACTTTTCGTCGGATATATCAATATGGTAGGCGGACAGGATGAATTAGTATTTGACGGTAACAGCATGTTATTTAACCCTGACGGGGAAATTATTGCTCAAGCAAATCAGTTTGAAGAAGACCTGGTATTTACTGATTTAAAAATAGATCAACTCAAATATAACCCAAAACATTCATTTCAAAGTACAAAATCAACATTAGATGCAAATCGAACTATCATGAATAATTATATTCATCTACCAAGTAACCTTACTAAAAATAAACCGGTTTTGGAAAAACAATCACCTATTGAATATGATGGGACAGGTGAGATTTATGCCGCTTTGGTTCTTGGAACAAAAGATTACGTTCATAAATGCGGCTTCAAAAAAACTATCGTAGCTTTATCTGGAGGAATAGATTCAAGTCTAGTTACAACAATCGCAGTGGATGCACTGGGTATCGACAACGTTACAGCTATATCTTTACCTTCTAAATATTCGTCAAAATCCAGTATTGATGACGCTGAATTGTTAAGCAGTAATCTCGGAATAAAATTGCTTACTATTCCAATAAATCCGAGTGTAAATGTTTTCACTAAAACTCTCGAATCATACCTTGAAAATATCAATGATGATTTAACCGACCAAAATGTTCAAAGCAGGATAAGAGGTCTGATTATGATGGCTTTGTCAAATAATTCGGGGTCTTTAGTTCTTACTACAGGCAACAAGAGTGAAATGGCTGTTGGATACGCAACAATTTATGGAGACATGGCAGGAGGTTATTCGGTCATAAAAGATGTACCCAAAACTTTGGTTTATAAATTAGCTTATTACAGAAATACAATTGGTAAACCTGTCATACCTACTTCTGTTTTACTAAAGGCACCAAGCGCGGAACTTAAACCAAACCAAAAAGACCAAGATTTTTTGCCGGAATATGATGTATTAGACGAAATCCTTAAAGAATATATTGAAAATGATAATAGCCCTATTGAAATATCTGAAAAAGGATTCCCTTTAGAATTAGTGGACAAAATCATAGCCATGGTTGATAGAAATGAATATAAACGCCAACAAGCGGCACCCGGAATAAAAATAACTTCGAAAAATTTCGGTCGTGACAGAAGAATGCCGATATCCAATCGATTTAGAATTAATTGAACTCAAAATAGACACATCAACTAATAATCTGTTTCTCAAGAATATGATATATTATCTTAAGTGCACCGATGTGTCCGGTGCTATTTTTATGTTTGATTGATTATTAATGAATGCACAAAAAAACTTAAAATCAACATCCTTACACGAAGAGCATTTGAATTTAAATGCCAAAATGGTGGATTTTGCTGGATGGGAAATGCCTATCCAATACGAAAGTATCTTATCAGAAACGAAATACGTTAGATCTAGTGCTGGAGCTTTTGACGTATCTCACATGGGTAGAGTTACAATTACAGGAAACGGCTCAGAATCATTCCTAAATAAAATTACTAGCTTTGACCCTAAATCAATCGATGATTATCAGGCAAAATATGGATTTATTTGTAACGAAGATGGCGGAATTATAGATGACATAATTTTGTATAAAAATTCTCAGTCCGATTATTTGTTGATACCTAATGCCTCTAATACAAAAGAGGTTTTAGATTGGATTCATAAGTTCAAATCTAACCACGATTTAGAAATAGAGAATATAACAGACTCTACCACTATGATTTCAATTCAAGGGCCATCTTCTCAAAAAGCCCTAAATAATTTAATTACACCTGAAACAATCAATTTAAAACGATTCAGGTCAACGAATGCACAATACCAAGGGCACAACATTTTTATTGGTCGAACCGGGTACACTGGCGAAAATGGATTTGAGATTGTTTCACCAAATATAATAGGACCAGCTATTTGGAAAAATTTATTGCAACTTGGAGTTAAACCAGTTGGATTAGGAGCGCGAGACATTCTTAGATTAGAAGCAGGACTCCCTTTACACGGCAATGAGATAAGTAAAGATATAAATCCCTATCAAGCTAATTTACAAAGATTTGTCGCACTTGGCAGAGACGATTATATTGCAAACGCTTCTATGCAAAAAATAATCGAAAAAGAAATAGACATATCTTTAATAGGCTTCAAAGTATTTGATAGAATAATTCCTAGACATCACAATAAAATATTGGATTTGTCTAATAAAGAAATTGGATATGTTACAAGTGGAAGCTATTCACCTCATCTTGACATGAGTATAGGCATGGGCTATGTTCAGACCAATCAATCTGGAATAGCAAACAAAGTAAATTTACAAATAAGAAACAAAATTGTAGAAGCAGAAATAATAAAACTTCCTTTTTATAAACGGAGCTAAGTAATATGACACCTGAAAACTTGCTTTATTCTAAAGAACACGAATGGGTAAAAGTAGTTGAATCAGACTTAATAGTAACAATCGGCATTACTGATTACGCAGCAGAAAACTTAGGGGATATAGTTTTCATCGAGCTACCAGAGTCAGGTTCCAACGTTGATCAATTTGGAAAACTTGGAGAAGTTGAATCTGTTAAAGCTGTATCAGATATTTATTCGCCAGTATCCGGAACAATTGTTGAGACTAATTCACAATTGGCAGATAATCCAGAACATATAAACAATAGCCCATACGAAAATGGATGGATTGCAAAAATACAAATCAAAACCAGCAGTGAATTAGATAATTTGATGAATTCGAAAGAATATGAATCTATGTTAAATGAAGAAGCATAAAAAGGATTTAGTTGATTGAACAAATTTGTATCTCCATACAGCCCTAATACTGACTCAGATAGAGTAGAGATGTTGAAAACTCTAGGAGTTTCTTCGGAAAAAGACCTATTTAAAGATATACCGACGAAGTTTGTAGACCCTGAATTGAATCTACCAAACCCACGCTCTGAATTAGATTTACATTCAGAACTATATCGAATCTCTAAAATGAATAAAACCCCAGGTGAAATCCCATCTTTTTTGGGTGCAGGTTCATATAGACATTTTTCACCCTCAGCTGTAAAGCAAATAGTAAGTCTGGGTTAATACATGACGGCGTACACACCATATCAACCAGAAGTAGCTCAAGGCACATTACAAACCGGCTACGAATTTCAAACAATGATATGTGAACTAACTGGAATGGAAATAGCCAATTCGGGTATGTATGAAGGAGCTTCAGCCTTAGCAGAAGCAGCTTTAATGTCCGTCAGAATCAACAAGAGAAACGAAATTATAGTTTTAAACTCAGTTTCTCCATTATACACAGAAGTAATAAAAACATTTGTAGAAGCACCCTCCATTAAATTAGTCACAGTAAACTCAGTTAAAGACCTTGAATCTAAAATTTCCAACAACACTTCGTGCGTTTTAGTCCAAAACCCAAATTTCTTTGGATTCATAGAAAATTTAGAGAATATATCGCGTATAGCAAAAAAGCATGATTCCCTAATGGTAGTAAGTAGTGATCCTATATCAATGGCATTATTTAAACCTCCAGGAGATTATGATGCAGATATTGTAGTGTCTGAAGGGCAATCCTTAGGAATACCACCATCCTTCGGTGGACCATACGTAGGTATTTTTGCTTGCAAAAAAAAGTATATGCGTCAAATGCCGGGAAGAATTGTAGGAAGAACAATAGATAGTAACAACAGAAAAGGGTTCGTTTTGACTCTTCAAACCAGAGAACAGCATATTAGAAGAGAAAAAGCTACTTCAAACATCTGTACAAGCGTGGCATTAATAGCCCTTTCTGCAACGGCATATTTGGGAGCATTAGGTAAAAATGGTATAAGGCATATTGCGGAACTCTGCTACCATAAGGCCCATTATGCTGCCTCTTCGATTGAGTCTATTCCAGGATTCTCGATGCCACTAACTGGAATTTTCTTCAATGAATTTATTATAACCTGTCCTATATCTCCTAAAAAAATTAATTCTATATTGCTAGAGAACAATATTATTGGAGGCTACGACGTAAGTAGTTTAATTAATAAAGGGATGTTGCTTAGCTTCACAGAGTTAAATACAAAAGAAGAAATCGATAAATTAGTAAGTATACTTTCAGATATTAAATACTAAATCAACAAGAACATAGAAAAGATAGTTAAAGGGAAATTTTGAAAATCAACTTAGAAGATTATAAACGGAAATTGCTAATGGAAATATCAAGTCCTGGAAGACTAGGTACAACCTTGCCCGAAATTGATGTCCCTAAATCAGAACTACCTGAT
This sequence comes from uncultured Dehalococcoidia bacterium, assembly GCA_964645865.1. GTDB lineage: Bacteria > Chloroflexota > Dehalococcoidia > Lucifugimonadales > OSU-TB39 > OSU-TB39. The sequence goes on from CAZYCG010000011.1 coordinate 10,177, forward strand.
GAGGGAATCATAAGACAAAGCCTCAATTTCCCTGAGGTTAGTGAATCTCAGTTAGTCAGATATTTTGCTAACCTAAGCCAACTTAATTTTTCAATTGACACTAATTTTTATCCGCTTGGAAGCTGCACAATGAAGTATAATCCCAAGTTACATGATGAAATAGCCTCCCTACCAGGATTTGCCAATATACACCCATTACAACAAGAAGAATCTGTACAAGGTGCACTGAAAATAATGTACGAACTCCAGATTCTGCTATCCGAAATAACCGGCATGAATGCTACTAGTTTAGCTCCGCTAGCTGGAGCCGAAGGTGAACTGGCAGGAATGCTTATGATAAGACAATATCATTTATCAAATGGAGATGTTAATAGAACCAAAGTATTGATACCAGATAGTGCGCATGGTACTAATCCTGCTTCAGCTAAAATGGCAGGTTTCGAAGTAATAACCTTAAAATCTGATAATGAAGGTAACACCGACTTATCTGATTTAGAAAATAATTTAAACGAAGAATTAGCTGCAGTCATGTTAACTATACCAAGTACACTCGGCATATTTGACCCGAACATAGTAGAAATATGCGAAAAAGTACATGATTCAGGAGGTATGGTATACGGAGATGGAGCCAATCTAAATGCATTGCTAGGTAAAGTCAAACTTGGCGAAATAGGAGTTGATGTAATACATTCTAATCTCCATAAAACATTTAGTACTCCTCACGGCGGTGGTGGCCCTGGAGCTGGACCAGTTATGGTAAACAAAAAACTTGAAAGATTCCTACCGTCTCCAATAATAATAAAAACAAAGGATAGCAACACCGAATCTTTCTATAAAATAAACACCCCTGCAAATAGCATAGGGAAAATGGGCGCATTCCACGGTAATTTTGGAGTACTGCTCAGAGCTTACGTATATATAAGCCTATTGGGTAAAGATGGTATAGCAAAAATAAGTGAAGATGCTGTACTAAACGCTAACTACATACTAAATGCACTCAAAGATGTATTAGACTTACCTTACGATAGAACTTGTATGCACGAAGTTGTTTTTTCTGCTAGAAATTTTAAAAAGAAATATGGAATCACAGCTTTAGACATTGCAAAAAGACTAATTGATTACGGAATACACCCACCAACCATGTATTTCCCTTTAATAGTAGACGAAGCTTTAATGATAGAACCTACTGAAACTGAAACAAAAGACACTTTGGACTATTTCATAGATGTAATAAAAACCATAGAAGAAGAAGCCAGTAACAATCCTGACATAATACACTCAGCTCCTCATAATGCAGGTAATACCAGGCTAGACGAAGCCAAAGCAGCGCGAGATCCTGACTTAAGTTTCAAACTCGATTAAAAAAATAATCTATCGAACTCGGCCTCATTAATATGAGGATATTTCGAGCCCAGATAGTCAGCGTGTTTACTACTAAGCATAGGTACTGGATATCCGTTTCGATGTGTATTAATTGGTAAAATCTCACCTAACCTATCAACTTCCTTACCAATATATTGAATCAAAACTTTGAATTGACCAAATCCATCATCTCTGATTAATTGTCTAATCCCAACTAAATTAGTATTTAAAACATTTTGGCTGATTTTTTTTACTCTAATATCATCTATCCAATTCTCAACACCCCACCTAGATAAATATTCTCGTTGATTAAAAATATACAATGACTGTAAATCACAACGTTCACTTTGACTAATAAGCCAAGAAAAATCAACATCTGAGGTAATATCACTTTCTCCAATTTGATCATATAAAGAAATTGGATGAGCATGCTTGCGATAACTTCTGACACTACTGAATTTATTTTCTGGATTATATAAATTAACATGGTCACTACCATAATCTATTGTTATTACAAATCCAGTCGATAAAACGCTACTTAAAGACTTTACCCAAGATCCTATGTTACCGTTTACTTCTCCTTCGAAATGATCTGGCAAATTCCAATCCAAATCACCGAGCCGTTCTATTATAATTGGATCGGGATCTTTCGATAATATTTCGCAAAATCTTCCATTTGATAAAGCAATCATTATTTCATGAATTTCCCCATCTATTATCTTAAACCTGTTAACAGGAAAAGAATCTATCAATTCATTTGAAATAATGCATCCGACGACATCCTTAAAACCGTCCAAATTCGACACAACCTTGTCAAACCCATCAATACCCACTAAAGAACCAAGTAAAGATTTAGACCTATCAACTGCTACATATTTTAATGAATTAAGGAAAGGCAAACGGTTATTTCGGGCATAGCCAACTATATCTTGAGCTAATATTCCATCTCCACAACCTACCTCAATCACATAAAAGTCCTGTGGCTCTCCCATTGCAATCCACATTTTATTCAACTGTAAACATAAAGATGCTCCAAAAGCAGGGTGAGTATGAGGACTGGTGTAGAAATTTTCGATTATGGATTTAGCAGAGGTATAATATCCTACTTCATTGTGGTATAGGGCAATTTCCATAAACTTTTTAAAAGAAATCGCTTCTTCATGAAGAATCTGTTTTTTTATTACAGTTTCTGCTGATAATTTCAAAGTATGTTTCGTGTAATCAAAAATACCATTTTCACATACGCTAATCTGCCAAAAATCGAATCATCAAACTTTCAGGTATTTATCCAAAATCACCTATCTTCAATTGGTTTATATTCCATATCCATAGGTCCATCATAATATAAACGCGGCCTCAAAATACCCTTTGATTCATACTGTTCAATTATGTGTATTGTCCATCCAGGGATTCTTCCCATTGCAAATAATGGTATAAACAAATCTTCAGGTATTTCCAAAAGATAATATACAGCGCCCGCCCAAAAGTCTACATTTGGATATAACCCACGTCTAGCATATGGCTCCATAACCTTTGTCACTGCTTCAAGTATAGAAAACCATTTCGGTTGTCCTAATCTTTCACCTAAAGCTTTTGCTTCATCTTTTAAATGTACCGATCTAGGGTCTACAGCTTTATATACAGCATGACCAAACCCCATAACTCTTCCACCAGACTGACGAACTTTTGCAACATAATCAGAAGCATTTTCTTCGTTGCCTATTTCTAAAGTCATCTTCATGACTCCTTCAGCTGCTCCTCCATGTAACGGACCTTTTAAAGTTGATATTGCAGCTGTCATAGAAGAATAAAAATCTGCCCGAGTAGATGCCGCAACACGAGCAGCGAAACTAGATGCATTTACTCCATGTTCAGCATGTAAAATCAAATCTTTATCAATCAATTTCGCATCCCTTGGATCTGGAATTTCACCCGATAACATATATAAAAAATTTTCAGCATGTGTCAATTGGTCATTAGGCTGTATGGGTTGCTGACCGTTTCTTAGTCTGTGATGAGTTGCTACAATAGTTGGTAAAATGGCAGTGATTCTAAACCCAATGCGCTTGGCATTTTCTATAGATATATCATCTGGATTAGAATCACTTGCAGACAACAAAGACATGCACGTTCTAAGGACATCCATCGGATGAGAATTCTTCATAGACTGAATTACACTAAGAATTTCTTTATTTATTTGCCTATTTGACTTTAGTTCTAAATCAATTTTGTTTAGTTCCTCTTTATCAGGCAAATCCCCATTAATCAGGAGATAAACAATTTCTTCAAAAGTGGATTTTGAAGCCAAGTCATGTATATTGTATCCGCGGTATATTAATTTGCCTTGTTTACCATCGATAAAACTAGATTTAGTCTTATCAATATAAACATTTTTTAAGCCCTTTTTTATTTCAGGCTTTGGTTCTCTTTCGTTCATCTAATCACTCTGTAATTTAAAATTCGCCTTTAACTTATTTCTATATTCCAATTCGTCTAATGTCAATGATGCAATTAGATTTTTAGTAAGATTATCAATTGAAATTAATATAACAGTCACCAAAACTTTGGGACATTCAATTCTTCCTTAGTCATCACTTCTAATAAAGCTGGCTGCCCAGATTTATTAGCTTCCAAGGCCTCCTTTATTGCTGGCACTATTTGATCTGGAGTCCTGACCTTTTTTGAAAAAGCACCAAGCCCATCGGCAATTTTTGCATAATCACCCGTCAACTTATGTAAATCCCATTTTTCTGCCGCATAACCTAAATACGGAGCCGGACTAGTATAATTAGTCATCACACCGTTATTTAATACAACAGTAAGTATCGGGATATTAGATCGTACAGCTGTTTCAATATCCAATCCTGCCATTCCAAATGCTGCATCACCCATTATATTAATGACATGCTTTTCAGGTTTGGCCATTTTTGCGCCAATAGCCAACCCCAACCCATAGCCTAATTGAGTTGATTTACCCCATCCAATATATCCCCAAGGGTTAACAGGTTTCCAAAAAGGAGAAAATTGGTCTCTTGGATAGCCTGAATCATGAGTTATTATCGTGTTAGATACATCAATAGTTGACGCTAATTCAGTCAACACACGATATGGGCTTAATGGAACTTCATCAGAATTTAGTCTAGGATTCCATTCTGTATAAAACTGATTCCTTAACTTATCTATTAATTCGCTTACTTTTTCCGAATTCGATAATGGCTTAATTCCATTCTGTTTTTTATATTCCTCTATCATTTGTCTCAAAATTAATTTGGCATCTCCAACACAACCTAAACTAATTTTCCAATCCTTGTTTATATGGTCAGCACAATCTGTAATTTGTGCTAAAGCAACATTTGAGGGCATTGGTGCATTGAAGTTCGACTTTGTAAAACTAGTACCTATCCCGATTATCAGATCTGAATTGGTTCTAAAGTGATCAACCATTAAAGTTGAAGAAACCCCACCAGTACCTAAAGATAATTGATGTGTTTCAGGAAAAGAACTTTTACCAGCTAAAGTTGTCATCACTGGAATACCTGTAAGTTCAACAAACTCTATCAATTCTTCAGAAGATTCCGAATATAAAACACCTTGTCCAGCATTTATAACTGGTAGTTCCGCTTTTAAAATAGCAGATATAAGTTCTCTAACATTGTCCGGATCACCCTGAGATTTTGTTACTTTAACTGGTTCATATTGAAACTGTTCATCTGGAAATTCCTGTTCAGCAACATCAGTAGGAATTTCAATCAAAACCGGTCCTTTAGGCCCATTTTTGAGCTTAGTGAAAGCTCTTCTCATAAAATCAGGTATTAGCTCCACTCTGTTAACATAACCTGACCACTTAGTTATACCTTTATAATTATCTACAGCACTAAAATTTGGGTGTACACCAGCTCTGGCAGTACCAACACCATTTGGCAAAACTAGAACCGGTACTGAATCTGCAAATGCCTGCGCAACACCTGCGAAAGCATTTTCTGCACCCGGACCAGCTTGCATAGTAAAAACCCCAATATTTGAACCATTATTTACTCTGCTGAATCCATCCGCTATATTAACACCAGCGCGCTCTTGTCTACATAAAATCGGTCGGATCCCTTCTTCAGCGGCAATTCCTATTAATCCTTGTGCAGGGAAACAGGACATCCATTCCACACCTTCAGCTTTTAATATTTTTGCTACAACTCTATCACCTTTCATGTGTATAGTTTTCCCTCCATAGAAATATTGGAAAGTTTCTTAATTAAGAAGCGATACAATCCACTGTTGAAGATTAACACAAAACAAGATTTGTACACCATATATTGTTTTACGAATATAACAGTATATGTAGTTATTCAAATAAAATAATACTAGCTGACACTTTCAACCGACCGTTCAAATCTTGACACTCTTCAAAAGCGTAATTAACATTATATTGAGGGACAAAATGCCAGAAAAATATGAACGGGAAATTGAAGAAATACTTGCTAAATCCTCTAAGGGTTCTAAAAGGTCTAATGCTAATAAGTCATTGTTGAATATGATTTTTAGATATTTAAATCAATCAGTCAGCGTTAGGAATTTCAAAATATCCCCAGGACGAATAATGTTAGTTGGCATTTGTCTTTTGCTGCTGTCGCTTATAATAAGAACATTCGCTCCAACATGGACATCGTTTTTTGCTTGGACCGGACTATTGATTTTGATATTAGGATATTTTTTGTTTTTCTTAGGTTCGAAAAATTCGGCTCCGGAAAAAAGATGGCGCGGTAGACCTATAGAAACAAAATCAAAATGGACTGATAGATTCAAAAGATAAGTCTATAATATATAAATATATATTTCCCACTGACATATTTGTCTAATAGATCAAGTAAACCTAGGTTATCAAAAATTATTATGGTAGAAGTTCCGATTTTTTTTGCTTTATCTGCAGGATTCGTAGCCGCATTTAATCCTTGCGGTGCCCCAATGTTACCAGCTTATATGGGTTATCAACTAAATCTATCGACATCTAATGAAAAATTGTATTCTATATTACTTAGAGCAATCCGTATGGGATTAATCGCTGTATTAGGATTTGTATTTGTATTCGGAATCACTGGTTTATTATTAATTGGTGGAGTCAAATTAATCGGTGATTTAATGCCAATTGCCGGCCTATTGGTTGGAATTACAATTTGCACAATTGGATTATGGCTTATTTTTGCTAAAAGAGATATTGGAATACTATCAGCAAATCGCATCGATATCGGTCCCGGCAAAGGTATGAACAAAATGTTTTTATTTGGAATAGCCTATGCGATTTCCTCATTGAGTTGTGCATTACCAATATTTTTAGCGGCAATTGGAATGGTTGTCGGTCAAACTCTTGATTCTAATAGCTTATTGGAAATTCTTATTGGGTCACTTGCTTACGCTGTAGGAATGGGAATCGTATTAATCTCACTTACACTAATAACCGTTTTATTTAAAAAATTAACATTCGCCCAAAAATCAGCACGGACATTAACACCGTATGTAAATATATGCGGAAAATTAATGATGGTATTTGGGGGAGGTTATATTACTTATTATTGGACATTTGGAGTAGGAGGAGCACTGCTATCTTATAGGATAGATCAGTTAATTAACTAAAGCCCATGGATATATCTACTAAAGATCCAATCATAAAAGTTCAAGGATTAGCAAAGGCGTACGGTAGAAATAAAATCTTCCGAAATCTCGACTTGATTATTAATCATGGAGAAATCTGTGCATTAATCGGCAGCAATGGCTCTGGCAAAACCACTTTATTAAAAATCCTCTCTATGCTTACAAAACCTGATTCAGGCTCATTCTCATTTTCGGGTTTACCCGCTTCAAAAAACGGAGAAAATATCCGAAAATTGATTGGTTTAGTAACTCACGACCATTTACTTTATAATCAATTAACCAGTTACGAAAATCTAAAATTCGCTGGCAAATTGCACGATATAAAAAATATAGATTCAAAGATAAAAGAATTAAGTTCATTATTAAAACTAGATTCGGTTTTAGATAAACGAATCGGATATTTATCTCATGGGTTTCAAAAACGAGTCTCTATTGCCAGAGCTTTAATACACAACCCATTATTGCTACTACTAGATGAACCAGAATCAAATTTGGATTATTTATCTAAAACAATACTTTTCGATATGATAAAAACTTTTAAAGACTCTGGTAAAACCATTTTGATTGCCACCCATAATATTGAAAACGTAGCAAATGTTGCTGACCGGATATTATTGGTATCAAACAATAGAATAAGTCTAGATCAAAAAATCAATAACAAATTCACCCAGGAACAAACAGCCACAATATATAGAGTATTAAATGATGACCTACTTTAAAGTAATTTACAGTATTGTTTGGAAAGACATTCTAATAGAATCCCGAAGTAAAGAAATACTTATGTCGGTATTTTCATTTTCACTATTAGTAATGTTTATATTTAGCTTTGGAATCAATCCAACACCAAACATGTTAGTTACAATAGGCCCAGCGATATTTTGGATTTCTATGGTAATTGGAAGCACAACAGGGCTTGCACAAAATATTGCCTCTGAGCCTGGAGAAAATCATTTAGATTTATTGTTATTAGCTCCAATAAGCCGCGATTCAATATATTTCGGCAAAATGATATCTAACTTTTCTATAATGGTGATTATTGAATTGATTCTTTTACCAATTGCGGTAGTAGTTTTGGATATAAAATTCGATGTATTTTACAGCATTGCAGTCATAATTCTTGCAACTCTAGGAATAAGTTTGATAGGAACACTATTTGCCACTATGTCGGCTAACGTAAAATATCGAGAATTAGTGTTACCTCTATTATTTATACCAATCGTAATTCCTATCCTATTATCAGCTATAGGTGCATTCAAAAGTCTCGCTACCGCCGACCAAAACAATCTTGAGCTTTGGATAGCTTTCCTATTAGTAACTGATGCTATTTTCCTAGTCATATGTCCAATAGGATTTACTCAAATAACCCAAGATTGAAATTCTATTGAATAGAGTGCCATTTAAAAATTATTTATAATTGACACCCTCTCAATTTCCCTGCTATATTTAATGTATACAATTCAAAGGTTTTAAACCTAATAAATACAGAATATACTTAGCCCGAGTCCTCAGTTAACTCGGGCTTAAATTTGAGTGAGTTTAGGTCATAATCGGGGGACTTCTTGGCAAGAAGCGATTTAGTAGTACGTTTCGCAGGTGAAGGTGGTCAAGGGCTTTTATCAACAGCTACTGGCCTTGCTACTGCTTTTACCCAAGTAGGATACCATTCCCAAACATTCGCTACTTTCCCCTCACAGATAGTTGGAGGACCAACTTGGATGCAGGCACGTATTTCAACTAAAGAAATTCTTAGCCGAGGAGATACCGTTGATGTTCTAGTTGCATTCAACGAACAAGCATACAATAACCACCGTGATGAAGTATCTGATTCAGGAATAATAATATATGATTCAGAGCAATTTCAACCCGACGATAAAAGTAAATCTTTAGGTATGGAATTTGGGAAACTAGCTAAATCAACTGGTAATACACGAGCCGCCAATATGGTGGTTATGGGCGCCCTAGCAAATGTAGCTGGTGTTCCTTTAGATTTATTAGAGAATTTTATAAAGAAAAGATGGGCATCACCTAGATACGGCCCTGAAATCGTTGAATCCAATATCAAAGCACTCCTTCTAGGTCACCAAGAAGGAGATAAAAACGGACTAACTCTAGGAGAATTAGATAAACCTATTCCACCAAAACATGATCAAATTCTTATAAATGGAAATGACGCGATTGCAATAGGCGCTTTTTATTCAGGATTGAAATTCTACGTTGGATACCCAATATCTCCAGCGACTACAATATTAACATGGATGCAATCAAACCTTATTGGAGACGATAGATTTGTATACCAGAGCAGCTCTGAAATAGAATCAATCGCTTCTATTATTGGAGGGAGCTATGCAGGTAAAAAATCGATGACTGCAACGGCAGGACCTGGCTTTTCTTTGATGGCTGAAGGCCTAGGTCTAGCATGGATGGCTGAAATACCAATAGTAGTAGCTAATGTGCAGAGAGGAGGTCCTTCCACAGGCCTGCCTACTAAAACTGAGCAGTCTGACCTTTTGTCTGCTATAAATCCAACTCATGGGGATGTAAGTTTACCAGTGATCGCACCTGGTACCGTAGAAGAATGTTTTTCAGCAACCGTTGCAGCATTCAATTGGGCAGAAAAATATCAGGGTCCAGTAGTATTATTAACTGAACATTCTCTAGCCGAACGCCAACAAAATATAAAACGTCCTAATATCGACCAGATAGAAACTCATGACAGGTTAACATACACTGGGGATAATGGATATTTGCGTTACGAAAACGAAACATTATCGCCTATGCCAATTCCTGGCTCTATTGGAAGTTATGTAGCAAATGGAAGTGAGCACGATCCGATGGGTGACACAACTCATTTACCCGAAAGGCACCTGCAAATGACTAATAGAAGGTTCAGTAAACTAAGTTTATTAGAAAATGAAACCTATGAAAAAACAAATGAAGAATCGTCAATAATATTAATGCCTTGGGGTGGGTCTAAAGGACCATCATTAGAAGTATTTAACTTACTTGCAAAAGAAGGAATTAATTTGGGATGGTATTACACAATGTATATCAATCCTTTACCAAAAAAAATGGTTGAAGAACTTAGAAACAAAAAATTAGTTTTAGTCCCAGAGCTAAATTACCAAGGACAATTCTCATCATTTTTAAGATCACATCAAATTAATGCCCATTCAATCACGCAATATACTGGTTTACCATTCAAAGTAAGCGACCTTCGTGAGAAAATAATTGAGAGTTTGAAAAAGAAAGGAAGTTAAAAACAAAATGAGTAAAAAAAACCCAGAGTACGATTTCGAATGGTGCCCAGGATGTGGAGACTTTGGCGTTAGGAGAGCACTTGAATCGGCAATACAAAAATATACTATTGAATTGGAAAAACCAATACACGAAACAGTAGTTGTTGCAGGTATTGGTTGCTCAGGAAACATGGTACACGTACTTGAAGGAGACCAACCTTACGGTTTCCATGGTATTCATGGAAGAACCCTTCCCATAGCTATGGGGGTAAAGATGGCAAATCAGGACCTTAATGTAATAGTAGTAGCTGGAGATGGAGACTTTCTCAGTATTGGAATGGAGCATATTTTCCCGCAAGCTTCTAGAAATTTGAATGTATCTGTAATCGTAATGGATAATGCAGTTTATGGATTAACAAAAGGTCAAGGATCTCCCACAAGTCAAATAGGTCATGTTACAAGTTCAACACCATATGGAAATACAGTAGATGGATTAAATCCGCTAAAATTATATTTAACTTTGGGTGTTTCATATATAGCTTCTGGCATATCTAGTAAAGTCAAAAACCTCTCCGAATTAATGTATTCAGCAATGGTTCATCCAGGCTTTTCAATAGTTCATGTTCAATCACCTTGCACCACATACCACAATACATACGAACAATTAAAAGGTAATGTAAAAAAAGGGATTGCACCATTAGCCTGGCAAGTTGAAGAAGGTCACGACTCTAGCGATATTAAATCAGCTCAAGCATCCATAGAAAAAGGCGGTATTCCATTAGGAACCCTTTACCAAGATTCAAATAGACCTACATTCGGAGAAAGAATTCGAAGTATAAGCGAAAAATCCAAATCCAAATCAACAAAAGATTTGTTGGACACACACTCTATAATTCTTTAAATCTTTAATCTTTAAACGTATCTACCAATCAATTATCGTCTGGTTCAGCACTTTCATATTTAGAAGGACATTTTACAATTATCCTTTCACTATCAAAAACACCACTTACTGAATAGGTACCTTCCAATATTATTTCTGACCTTTCATTAAAGAATAAATCTGGTAAAACACCGCTATGCATAGCCTCTACATTTTCTACCCCATCTGTAAGCATGAATTCAGCTATTGGAGAATCATTCAATCTAACATAAGATTCAGGCAATAGTTTACCAGTTACCCTAATTAAACTTCCATTATCTTGTATGCTAGCAACTTTCAGTTCACTTACTGTGTAAGAGTAAACAGTTGCACTTTGAAAAGCTATGATAGCAAGATAACTGAATGCACTCACAAGGATTATTATCGAAATGAGAAATTTAGACCAATTTAATTTTGATGAAATTTTAATCATTTAATCGCTATTATTTTCTTCAAGACTATTTTTTAGAGTATATAATTCAGATTCAATTTCTTTACGGTTCCTAGCAATAATAAATATATACGCAAATAATACAATCCATGTTATGAAAAATGCACTGAACAGATACGGTAACTCATCAGATTTTATTATAAATGGATCATTCTCCTCCGTATCACCACCATCAGATGCAACTATCGCTAAACCAGTATTTTCAACAATATGAATCTCGTTTGCTTCTATGTGACTAATTGATGAAAAGCCAATATAGATACAGGATAAAACACCTAACGCTAAAATCAAGCTTTTAAAATATTTTTTTATAAGTCTCATCTATTAAATTTGTTCCTTTTTGCACCACATATTTCTCATTCAATATAATGATGTAGAGCATAGTATAAGCTATTAACGAAACTAAAAGAGTCATCATCATTTCAGAATTTACACTTGAACTTTGATCTGACAAAGGTCCAATATTGAGTTCAGGATGAGCAGATGACCACCAATTAGCTGCCATATAAATCATAGGTACATCTATAGCACCTATAATCCCCAGAACTGCTCCGTAGCTAGCTCCTCTCAAATCTGAGGGGCCATATTTACGCAACATTATATACGCTAAATAAATAAACCATAGAATAACAGTGGTAGTTAATTTAGGGTCCCAAGTCCACCAAACAGTCCATTCAGCTTTGCTCCAAATCATTCCTGTAACTAATACTAAAGTGATTAATATGAATCCCAATTCAGCCGTGCTATAAGCCAAATTATCCCACTTGATATTTCGAGTTATTAAATATGCAATACTGAATACAGCTAAAATGATAACAGACAACATACCTAACCATGCCAAAGGTATATGTATGTAAAAAATTCTTTGTGAATCTCCTAGGGTAATTTCGGTCGGAGCCCATATCAACGACATGTACAAAGAGCCTACCATTAATACGGAGGATAAACTTATAAAACCTAGATAAATATTCGAACGAGACAACATCGATACAACTTATATTTGGTAAATTATTTTAATTACGTGAATTAAATTTATCATATAGCTTTAAGTAGTTCTACCAATTTGTAAAAGCCCCATCATTACGTTTTAATAAAGGTGGCCATCCTGTTGGTTCAACAAACCTTTGTTCGGCAACATTTTCGTCCATTTCAATTCCCAAACCTGGCTTATCTGAGCAATTAGCATATCCTTTTGACCACTCAATCTGAACCGGAAACAATGATTTATCAATAGTACCTGGTTGATAAGGCATTTCTTGTACTCCAACATTTGTCAAAGACATACAAAAAGCAACACACGCCGCTGCGCTTATCGGACCTAGAGGGTTATGGGGAGCAACATCAATATAATGTGTTTCTGCCCAGTGCGCAATTTTTAAAGCCTCGGTGAACCCTCCAACATTACACAAATCAATTCTTGCATAACTAATTGATTCTTTTTCAATCACTTCTCTAAACATCCATTTACTAGACCATTGTTCACCTGCTGCTAATGGTACGTTTACATGTTTAGACAAGGTATCATAACTATAAGAACTTTCTGACCTGAGTGGATCCTCGATAAAAAAAGGGTTATATTTTTCGATTTTATTACATAATTTAATTACATGAGCCGTATCCAATCTAGTATGAACATCAAAACATATTTGTATATTTGGCCCTATAGCTTCCCTTACTTTAGCTATCTGCTCGACTGCAATTTCTACTGATTCTACCGGTTCTAAAACGGATTCTTTACCGTCAAAATCGAATTTACCTCCTGTCTCTGGTTGACCCCACCTCACAAATTTCCACCCATCTTCTACAGAAGATAAACAACTTTCAATTAATTTCTCAATTGTGGAACCGGTGTTATGGGGGTAACAAACTACTTTGTCTCTAACTGGACCACCTAAAAGTTTATAAACAGGCATATTAAAGGCTTTACCCTTTATATCCCATAGCGCGATATCTATCGCGCTTATTGCAGCACTATAAACACCATCAGCTGGAAAGAACGAACCTCTAAACATATGTTGCCATAATTTTTCTGTACTTAGAGGATCTTCTCCAACTAATATTTCTGAAAGCCTTTCAATAGCTTTAGTAATTGACCCTCCCCAATACCAAATACCTGATTCTCCTAAACCATATATGCCCGAATCAGTCTCAACTTTGACAATATAATATCCAAAATCTTTTCTCACCTCACTCGACAACGTATATGTAGATATTTTAGATATTTTCATTAATCACCTTTTTAGGAAATTTGTATATTAATCATTTGATATATCACCAAATAAATCAGATATGTTTTTTTCTAAACCCGAAACATCCGTTTCTATATTAGAACTAAGGTTTTTGTACGACTCTGAAGAACCATATTCACGTGTTTGTACTTGAACAGGCATAGGCAAAGCATGACCAAAGCATAAAGCCTGCTGCTTTGAATCTAATTTAGATAATATAGATTTTAATTTCCTACTCCCAGATGCACCTGTTAGGACAGAATCAACATCTCTCTCATTATCCAGTAAACATGTAAACTTAGTCCCTATTTGACTCATTATTTCTTCATCTATTCCACTTGGTCTCTGGTCAACAATCAACAAGGTCACGTTATATTTACGCATTTCTCTAGCTATAGTACCGAATATTGTGTGACCAGCTAGACTAGGAGAAAGAAACTTATGGGCTTCTTCAATGGTTATCACCAAAGGCTTAGGTTCTTTATCACGATCACCCATAGCCTTTTCTTTAGTACTCGCATACTGCTCATATATTCGCCTTGTTAACAAATTAGCCACTAATATATATGCTGAAAAATCATTGCCGTATCGACCAAACTCTAAAACAACATTTATATCTTTCTGCAAACGCATTATTATTTCTTTGACGGAATTGTTTCCTCCATTTTCTTTAACAAATGGCAGTCTAACTAATCTAAGAAGCCTGTTATGTAAAGAAGCTAATGCACTTGAATTAACACCTATTTTATCCGCAAGATTCATAATTGAATCTTTACTTCTTAGTGTCAAAAATTCTTTCAACCAATTTCTATACCCAAATTCATATGCTAAAGAATGTGTGGCATCCGCGGCTACTTCAGAAAGATTCAATGTTTCTCTTAACATCTGTATATCTTCAGGCTGAATGTCGTCATACCCTATCTCTACCATAAAATCAGGATTAACTTTCCTTCTTTTACTACTTTCTTCATCAATCGAAAATATTTGAACTTCAGAAGAAAATAATTGCTTTAAACCTTTTACTTCGCCTCCTTTTGCCTCACTGTATCCTTTCCATCCATATTCACTTTGCATATCAAATACCAAATTAACTGCTTTTTTACTCTGTAAAATCCCTATTAACAACAATCTTGTCAAAAACGTTTTTCCTGTCCCACTTTTACCAAACACGCCGTTACTTCTTTCAACGATCTTTCCTATATCTAAACATAATTTAGTTTCCATATCTAAAGGACTACCGATATAAAAGTGCGATTCATCTTCTTTTCCAAATATGATATCTACGTCTTCCTGCGAAGCAAGAAATACATTTGAAAAATGTGCAGGTATAGTTCTAGACGGTTCGAAACCAGACTCAGTCAAAACCAATCTTGGTTCAATTTGAATATTTCCATATGTTGCTATTCCAGACATAGAATCTGAGATGAATTTATTATTTGCACCTGGGGGATTGACACCCAAGAATCTATCGACCATACCCAGATATATATCTGTAATAATCCCAAAAAATCTTGAAGAATTCCCTTGTACTCTTACAAAGGCCCCCACTCTTAAATTCTCAGTGTCGGTATCCGGATTTAAACGTACTTCAACACCCTCGGTAAGAGAGCCACCAACAACCACGCCAATTTCTTCGTTTGAATTCACCAATTTAAACTATATCCTTGAGAGTATATTTGTAAGTCTTTGGGTATCAGCTGATAACAGCCTAGAAATTTCTCGTCCCAAAGATATCCTAAAATCGTTTACATCTTGTACATCCAAACTTATCTCTCTTGCAAAAGCTACAAGAGTCTCATCAGCAGCTGGAAATTTTGAATCAATCATTATTGAAACAAACTTGAGAGTGTTTACAAACCTGTTGATTTGATCACTATTTGGTTTTGATACTAAAGCATGTATTTTCGGCGGATGAGGCGGCATATATTGATAAACATCACCATTATTTTCATATCCAATTGCTATCGAAGTAAATTCTGTACACAACAATCTACTAATTTGAGGGTTTTTTGAGTATATATCATCTTCTGTTTCATCCCCTTCCCCCATAACTCTAGGTCTTCTACCCGGATCTAAGCTCTTAGTCGTCACGTGGCTCACAACTCCATATACTAGATCATTAGAACCACTAACAACCAAACTTCCAAGTGCAGGAGATGAATATAATTCCCTACATTGGGTGATGAATTCTGTTGTTGAGGACTCTATTACTTCACCTATTGACTCCAATTAAACCTCCATGAAAATATTATGCTAAATGCCTCTTATTTTTTTTGATAATGCCTTAGCCGATTCATAGCGTCTGGAATCCCCTCCAGACAAATATTCTACAATGGTATCTGCAAAAGCTCTGCGATCTGCTGCATTAATTACAGCTTGTTCATGAGCTTCCATCAATACAACTGGATAACCATGACCTCTGTCTGTTTGTTCTATTAACACTGATTGAATCAAATCAATCGCTTCGGCTTCATTAATGTTCCATTTGGGTATTTCGACCCGCGCAATTTCAGATCCAACATTTACATAAAAAAATGATATGTCATTTATTTGATTATCGGTTTGTCCTGATACAAATATTGGAGAACGTTCTCCCTCTTTCAAGATCCCAGCAAATATTTCTCTATCTAAAACTCCACCTATACAATTCGAACAAAATGCTACAATATCAGACCCGCGATAATGACAATTAAATCCTGAATTATCAGTACGTTGTTCACAAATATTAGCGCTTAACATTTTTGACACATCTCTATTACCCGGTAAACTAGTAAAACCGATAACACCTAAAAAATTATTATTGATTTTGCTCTTTATCGATGCCAAAGCAGATTCGAAACCATCTCTAACCAAATAATCTATCACATATTGTTTATTAGAAACCCCAGGTAATCCATAAACTGCAAGAGGACCATCTATTAAAGCCAATGTTGGTACCCTAAAATCGGTTTTATCTAAAACATTTGCCAAAGTTAATATTTCTTCTACAGAACGCTTTGCGTTTAACAAAGCATCCTCTATTGGATGAAATCCGGTTCCATTCTTTTCTTTAATAATAAGATCCTCTTCCTTTGCGTATAAGCGAGGAATATTGACCAACTCAGCATTAGCTTCATCACCATACAAAAAATCCGCTATCCCTATATTTATTAAAAAACATTTTGTCGGCAAGTCTCTGTCTATCCCTATATGCGAACCATCTGTGCTAATAACTCTATACTCATGTAAAATTCTTCTTAAAGGTACCGTATATTGATTTGCCTGGGTAAAGCCTATATAGTCAATCTTATACCCAAAATCACCGGCCTGATTAATAGTTTCCCTTTTCGATAATAATTCTTTGTAGGCTTTTTGAGCCCTATCAACGCGATTAAAATGCTCCGAATAGCTCTTTTTAAATTCGTTTGCAAATTCGTTTAT
>CAZYCG010000012.1:0-2127 GCA_964645865.1 uncultured Dehalococcoidia bacterium
TTTGTTCCCACTCAGCATCTTGTTGTAGCCGACATCAACTACTTGGTCAATACCAATAATTTGCGAAACCAACATATCTGTCTTTATTTTCTTTTGAGATATCAAAGAAACAACTGATTCAACATCAGTTCTTTGATATCCTAAAGAACCCACTACATTCACTTCCCTGAACATTATTTCATTAAAATCAAATTCTGGCTTAGCAGTGTAAACAGCTACTAATACAACAGTTCCTCCAGTTCTTACTAAATCTACCGATTCCATAGGAGTATCACGACCTCCAGCAGAGTCAATAACAACATCTGGTCCTATACCATCAGTTAACTCCATCAATTGGGCTTTACGTTTTTTTATATTGATATTAGCATCTATAATACCTTCAGCACCTAGCTGCTTGGCCATTTCCAATGATTCAAGTCTTTTATCTATAGCATAAACCTTGGCACCTTTAGCCTTTGCAATCTGTAGAGCAAGTAATCCAACTGTCCCACATCCTAAAACCACTAAAGAATCACCTTCTTTAATATTACTTTTTGCAACCGCATGGTGAGCCACTGCTGAGGGCTCAGCTAAAGCAGCCTCTATGCTACTAACATTATCGGGTAAAGGAACAACTTCAGTTCCTTTCCAAACAGCATATTCAGCCATTGCTCCATCATCACCAAACGCTATTATCACTGCTTGCGGACATTGGTTATTCAACCCACGTTCACAAAAATAACATTCTTCACATGACAATATTCCATTAAACACAACTCTGGTTCCAACACTTATCCCGGTAACATTCTGCCCAATTTCCACAACCGTGCCTGTCGCTTCATGACCAACTATTAAAGGTGTTTTTTTTCCAGATACCGGATGTGGCTCATCATGGGAAATGTACTTTGGCCCATAATAGTATTCTTCCATGTCAGTTGCACATATCCCACAATAATCAATCTTTAATTTTACTAATTCATCCTTAACCTGAGGTTGATCTACATCTTCCACTCTAACATCTTTGTTCCCATAATAAACTAACGCTTTCATTAATCCTCCGTTATAACATCTACAGGTGGTTATAAAACTATATCAAATAAAATACATCTCCATTTATAATCAGAATCAAAAATAAAGTATATAGATTTTTTAATTTAATGTGTAATATCCTAAAGTTCAGATTGAGATAGTACATCAAGTTTATTACTAAAAAGCACAGAGGAATCACAAATGAAATTTATTCGATACAAAACTAAAACAAATGATACAAAATATGGTGTTTTGGAAGAAGGAAATTTGATTACAGAGATAACAAATACTCCATTTGAGAGTTTTACTAACACTGATATAACTCATTTAATTGATGATGTTTCTATATTATCTCCAGTAACACCTTCTAAAATAATATGCGTTGGACTCAATTATTTATCTCACATCAAGGAAATGGGGCTTGCCATTCCTAAATCACCAATGTTGTTCATGAAACCAATAACAACATTGACTGACCCTAATACACCAATAATTTATCCTAAAATCGGTCAAAAGGTTGAATACGAGGCTGAACTTACGGTTGTTATTGGTAAACCTACCAGACACGTTTCGGAGTCAGATGCCTTGGACTATGTACTGGGATACACATGCGGTAACGATGTAAGTGAAAGAGTTTTTCAAATGCAAGAGATGAAATCTGGAGCTATGTTGATAGGAAAAGGATTCGATAGTTTTTGTCCACTTGGTCCTGTTATAGAAACAACGCTGGATCCAGACAATGTGGCTGTAAAAGCCAGATTAAATGGAAAAGAAAAACAAAACGGTAATACGTCAGACTTATTATTCTCCGCCTCTAAACTTATTTCTTATATTAGCGCAGCAATGACTTTAATGCCGGGCGATGTTATTTTGACAGGAACTCCTTCAGGTGTTGGACCAATCGCACATGGAGATACAGTAGAAATAGAAATACCAGAAATAGGCATCTTAAAAAATAACGTTACTAATGAACAATAATCACAGTTAATTGAATTTATATATATAAACAAAGGATTACTGACAATATGAACGATAAATTAGCTTTGTTCGGAGGCCGACCCGTACTTTCTGACCCAATCGATTTTGCAGGACATGATTTCGGAGAAGATGATATTGAAG
>CAZYCG010000012.1:2227-11017 GCA_964645865.1 uncultured Dehalococcoidia bacterium
CTTTCTGACCCAATCGATTTTGCAGGACATGATTTCGGAGAAGATGATATTGAAGCCATTTCTAAGGTGATTAAATCCGGAGAAATAGGTAATGGGCCTGAAGTAAAGGCTTTCGAAAATGAATACGCAAATAGATACGGAATTAAATATGGTATTTCCGTAAATTCTGGAACCTCAGCGCTGCATACCTGTGTAGCAGCAATGAACCCAGATCCCGGGGATGAAATAATAACCACAGCATGGACTTCAGGTGGAAGCATCATAGGGCTTTTATTTCAAAATTGTGTACCGGTATTCGCTGATATAGATGATTCATATTGCCTAGACCCTTCAGATGTTGAAAGAAAAATAACTTCGCGTACAAAAGCAATATTAGTTGTAAATCTTATGGGCAACATGTCAAATGTAAGAAAATTAAGAGAAATAGCCGATAGACATAATATTTTTCTAATAGAAGACTGTTGCCAATCTCACTTTGCTGAAGACAATGGTATTATAGCGGGAAGCATAGCAGACATATCAGGATTTAGTTTTGGCGGTAAACACCTCAATCTTGGTGGCGGTGGAATGGTATTAACAAATAATAAAACTCTCTGGGAAAGAGCGATTTTATTTCGAGACGCAGCCTTGCCAAGAGATGATGGACCTGCTGAAGGCAAGCCCTATGCCAATCAGTTTTTAGCACCTAATTACAAAATGAATGACATCATGGCGGCTATGGGAAGAAATCAATTAAAAAAAGTAGATGGATATGTCCAATCTAAAATTAAATCTGCCAAAAATATCATTGATGGATTAAGAACCATAAAAGAAATCACTCCACAAAAAGTAAGAGACGGTGTCACCCATACTTATTGGTCTTTATCATTTACAATTGATACAGCTATCTTAAATTGTACCGCTACACAATACGCTAAAGCGGTTTCGGCAGAAGGTATCCCAACTTCAGGTCCTTACCTATTAACACCAGAAATAGGCCCACTCAACAAAAATCCATTTTTATCGAAACCCGACTTATACGGTAAATCAAAATTCCCTCTAGACTATAATCGTGAAATTCAGGTCAACTATAAAGAAACCAAACTACCTTACGGCAACCAATTGATGTCTCGAAATGTTAATTTCGATATGACACCAAGTTATGACGATAATTACATTGAAAAAGTCATAGAGGCTCACCATAAAGTAGTTAATCACTACAGGTAAAAATAAACACCATAAAGGCAGAATAAAATGCTTGACCAATTACCAAAAACATCACTGGGTAAAACAGCACTACAAATCACCAAGCTAGGTTATGGCTCTGGTCACCGAAAACCGATGAATGATAAACAACGAGACATTATTTTAAATGCAGTAGTTGATGCTGGAATTAATTTTATTGATACAGCAATATCATATGGGAATAGTGAACAGCTAATTGGTAAATTCTTAAACCATAAAAGAGATAAATTCTATTTAGCCACTAAAGGAAATTTGTGGGATGCTGATTCCTTAGAAAATCAACTCAACCAAAGTTTGAAAAGGTTAAAAACCGATTATGTGGATATATATCAACTACATAATCCCACACCAGACCAGTGCCGATCAGCTGAATTATTAGATGCTTTAAATAAATTTAAAGAAAGTGGTAAATGCCGATGGATAGGTATTTCAACATCCGAACCTCATTTTGAACAATTTGTTGAATGGAATTCTTTTGACATATTTCAAATACCCTACTCTGCGTTGCAAATGGAAAACGAACCCACAATGCATATTGCCGGAGAAAACGGTGCTGGAATCATCATAAACGGAGCAGTTGCTTTAGGTGAACCCCACATAGGTAAAGGCTCTAAGTTAATGTGGGACAATTTCGAAAATTACAATCTACAGGAATTTTTAGACACTAATGAAACAAAAACTTCCTTTATGTTAAGATTCACATTGTCCAATAAAAATGCACATACCGCTATAGTGGGAACTACTAATCCCGACCACCTAAAAATGAACATAGAATCAGTTTTGAAAGGACCTTTGGAAACTGACTTATATAATCAGGTAAGAAAAAGAATTATTAGCAATATGAATATTTGATTGGTAGCGCGTACGGGATTCGAACCCGTGATCTCCGCCTTGAGAGGGCGGTGTCCTAGGCCGCTAGACGAACGCGCCACTTAAAACTTAAGCTGGGGATCGAGGATTCGAACCTCGGCCTACACATCCAGAGTGTGTTGTCCTACCACTAGACTAATCCCCATTGATATGCATTCTAACAATGCATGTTTTATGATTCAAGATAGAATTAAAAACAGTCTTATAATGAATTCACAGCTATTTTTTTTCCAATCCTATTAATTGATTCAATTCCAAAGCAGCTATATAAGGATTAATTTCACCTTTTTTAACTTTATTTCTTAATTGAATTATTTGTTCATCTGAAGATACTAATTTCCTAATTAAATCAATTGAATTATTTTCAACTAATCTAATAAATTGTCGGTCTCTGTTTAATCCACGTTTGGCAACCATTTCTCCTGCATCATTTAGAAAGTCTTTGTGTTTTTGGATAGCTTCTCTTATAAAATCAATTCCTATGTTTTTATTAGCTTGGGATAATATAACTGGCGGGACCCAACCAATCTTTTGCACACGGCTTTGAATTTCTTCTTCTAATGCATTTGCAATATGATTTGAGCCAGGCCTATCGATTTTATTCACAACAAATATATCTGCAATCTCTATTAGTCCCCGTTTCAAAATCTGAATTTCATCACCAGCTTCTGGAACAGTAGTAACTATAACGGTATCAGAAATATTCATAATATCTATATCCACCTGACCAACACCAACAGATTCCACGATTACGATATCAAAACCGAATGCTGCAAAAAGATCTACTATAATACCAACAACAACATTTAACCCTCCACCTGACCCCCTAGTCCCCATACTTCTGATAAAAACATCTTCATTTAAATTAAAATCAGATACCCTAATCCTATCGCCCAATAATGCTCCACCTCCAAATGGACTTGTTGGATCAACAGCTAAAAAGGCGATCTTTAGATTTTCCTCGGATAATTTATTAATTAAATTACCTACAACCGTACTTTTACCAGACCCTGGAGGACCAGTAATCCCAATAATATAGGAATCAGATGTTTTATCGTGAATGTTATTTATCAAAAGATTTAAATCCAAACTTCCATGCTCAATTGCACTGACCAATTTGGAAAGAGATCTTCTATCTCCATTCAACATGCTAGATATCAAATTTTGCATATTCCCACGTTGCTATTAATTTAGGGTTTTACAGGTTAGTTATAAACTTAAAAATATTCGCCATTCGAACCGCATCTAAACCAGTATTAAATCCAACATTCCCTACAACTAAATCTTTACCTCCATCATTATCTACTGGTTTTTCAGTGCCCCTAGCAGTAGCTATATACTTTGAATCTCTTCCTCCACATCTTTCGTATGCCTGATCGAGATTATCAGTGGTCAATATCCCAAATATTATTGGTAAGTTATTCTCAATCGCAATTTGAACAATGCCTCCAGAAGCGGAATAAGAAATATATTTATCATGATCCGTATCGCCTTTTATAACTGCCCCTAAACAAATTAAAGCGTCAAATTTTTTTGAAATAGCCATTAAATTCGTAGTGCTAGGTATTTCAAAAGTTCCAGGAACCCACACAACTGTTATATTATCCTGACCAACACCCGTAGAACCTAATGAAGCGATAGCACCATCAAGTAATCTTTCCGTTATATCCTTATTAAATTGTGCTACAACAATCCCTACGGATAATCCGGCTCCATTTTCCGTACCAGTAATTTCCTTCGTAACTTACCTCCCTAATGACCCATTCCTATTCTTCATCAAAAATATGTCCCATCTTTTCTTTTTTTGTATTCAAATATTTGGCATTTTCAGGATTTGGTTTTACAACTATGGGAAGTCTTTCCGTAACGTTCAACGAACCATAGCCATCTAGACCTGCTATTTTCCTAGGATTATTTGTCAAAATTTTCATATTGCCTATTCCTAAATCCATCAAAATTTGTGCTCCGATACCATAATAACGAACATCTGGTGCAAAACCTAAATGAATATTAGCATCTACCGTGTCAAACCCGTGATCTTGAAGATTATAAGCTTTAATTTTATTATGTATACCAATCCCTCTCCCTTCTTGCCTCATATATAAAAACACGCCGCAACCTTCTTCGGCAATCATCCTAAGAGAAGCTGAAGCTTGTTCACCACAATCACATCTAGTACTATCAAACACATCTCCAGTTAAACACTCGCTATGAACTCGCACTAGTGTAGACTTTTCTTGATCTATTTCTCCCATGATTAACGCCACATGTTCGTCTTTATCAACCATGCTCTTATAAGAAACTGCTGTGAATTCTCCATGTATAGTTGGCAATCTAGCTTCCGCTACTCTTTCAATCATACGTTCATGGGATCTACGATATGCTATTATTTCTGCGATCGACACAATATCTATGTTGTGTTTCTTTGAAAAATCTTCTAATTCATCCATCTTTGCAGACGAACCGTCATTGGATAATATCTCACAAATCACCCCAGAAGGGTACAATCCTGCCATATGGGCTAGATCTACTGCCGCCTCCGTATGTCCTGCCCTTACCAAAACCCCTCCTTCTCTATACCTCAACGGAAACAAATGTCCAGGCCTATCTAAATCTTCGGGCTTTGTTTTTTCATCAATCAATGCTTTTACAGTATTACTTCTATCTTGAGCAGAAATACCTGTACTAACACCTTTTACAGCATCGACTGATACAGTAAATGCAGTACTAAGCGGAGCGGTATTATCTTGTACCATCGCAGGTAATTGCAAGTCCTTTAGCCGTTCTGACATCATCGGAATGCAAACCAAACCTTTGGCATAAGTAACCATGAAATTAACTATTTCGGGAGTTATTTTTTCCGCTGCAACTACAAGGTCACCTTCATTTTCTCTATCTTCATCATCGACTATTATGACCATCTTACCGTCACGAATATTTTTTATTATTTTTTCAACGTTTTTATTTCCCATCCGTATTCTGACCTACCTTTACTCATCAGACAAATTTGTTGTGCTCATAATAATACTTTCAATATATTTAGCAGTTATATCTACCTCTAGATTTACATAATCTCCAACCTTTCGCAAGGACAAATTGGTGAAACTAAACGTATGAGGTATTATTGAAACTTCAAATAAATTCCCATAAACCTTAGATACAGTCAAGCTTATTCCATCAATTGCTATAAATCCTTTCTCTACAATATATTTCATAAATCTATCATGAACTTCTATTGCAATTACGTGAGATGTATCCTCGATTGTCAATGATGAAATCAAACCTCTGCAATCAATGTGGCCTTGGACTATATGGCCTCCCATCCTATCCGTAGGTTGCAATGCCAATTCAAGATTAACCGAATCTTCAACTACTAAATCACCTAAATTTGTCCTAGAAATAGTCTCATTTATGACATCAACTTGGAACGAGTTATTATCTACATTAATAGCAGTAAGACAAACGCCATTTACACTTATACTATCTCCTGTATTTATCTCCGAAGAAATATTAGGAGTTGTTATTGACAATTTTCCGTTTTGAAACTTATTTACCTTTCCTAATTCTTGGACTATTCCTGTAAACATTTTTACTTAACACTCCCAATTATAAGAAAGTCTTTATCTAATTTAATCATTTCAACATCATTCAATCGAAAAGCATCTTTTATGAAATCCACCCCGTCACCTTCGACACCAGTCACAGCCTTTTCTCCTCCAATGATAATTGGAGAAACAAAAGCAGCTATCTTATCGACCAGTTTTAAATCAAAAAGAGATCCTGCCAATTTACCACCACCTTCTACAAGAACATTGGTAATCTCATATTTCGAGGCTAATAAACTCATTAAAGAAACTAAATCCACTTTACCATTTGAATCAGGTATTAATTCAACTCGAACGCCTAATTTTTCCAAATCGCGAACTATTTCCGATCTAGAAACAGCTACCAAAACATCTCCCGGCTGAGTTACAACATTAGATTTAGAATCAATCACTCCATCTCCATCAACTATCACCCGTAATGGCTGATCCGAGGTTGGTTCACCCTCGCTATTTCTAACAGTTAAACTTGGGTTATCTTGTCTTACAGTATTACTCCCAACCATTATAGCGTCGACTGCACTTCTCATTTTTTGCACAAATAATCTGGATTCAACACTAGAAATCCATTTAGAATCCATATTTTTCGATGCTATTTTTCCGTCTAAACTCATAGCATACTTAACAGTTATAAATGGCATATCATTAATGATATATTTTTTATAACCTTCAATTAGTTTGTCAGCAATTTCGGCTTGTTCCCCTAACGAAACATTAATCCCAGAATTTCTTAAATATTCAAGACCCTTTCCATTTACTCTAGGATTCGGATCTAACGTAGATACATAAACTGCTTTCACACCTGCCGCAACAATTGCTTCAACACACGGGGGTGTCCTTCCGTGAAAACAACAGGGTTCCAGTGTTATGTAAAGAGTAGAATCTCTAGCCAGTTGTTTAGCTTGATTCAAAGCTACTATTTCGGCATGATTTTTACCAGGCGGCTCAGTCCAACCTTCTCCAACAACTCTCCCATCATTAACAACCAGGGCACCTACGGGAGGATTCGGGCTAACATTACTGATAGCATTTTCTGCTAATTCCAGTGCTCTATCCATATATCTCATGGGTATTTGTGCCTAAAATTATTTTTCGGATTCCGAAAAATCTCTGTACATACGACTTGCAGTAGGTAATTTTTGCCCTTGATATTTACTTCCTAAAGCCTCAGAACCATACAAATTCTCAGCTTCTGTAGACAACTGTGCAAATGACATTTGCCCGATTTTCATTCGATAATATAATGTAATTGGCAAATTCGAAACATTACTAAGTTCCAGTGTAAGTTGACCTTTCCAACCCGGATCTATATAACCAGCTGTTGAGTGTATCAACAACCCTATTCTCCCCAAAGAACTCTTACCTTCTAATCTGGAAACTAAATCTCCGGGGATTTCCACATGCTCTAATGTACTTCCCAAAACAAATTCTCCGGGATGAAGAATGAAAGGAACATCATCTTCAATTTTCACCAAATCAGTTAAATCTTCCATATCTTGTTTGATATCAATGTAAGGGCGTCTAGAATTGCTAAACACCAATATACGATTATCTAAATGTACATCAACACTTGCTGGTTGAATGCTATTTTCTCCTAATGGGTTAATAACTATCCTTCCCCTTTCAATCTGTTCTTTTATACTTCTATCACTTAGTACCATATCGCTCACTATTTGAAATTTTTTGAGTAACCGTTCAATAAAGAACGATTTTACCACAATAAGTATATCAATAATCTACTTAACAAAAACCAATTAGATTCTAGTTAGAATCGATAAAATAGAATTTACATAAAGCCAATCCTATTGAGCAAATTAAACCACCATCATTGACCAGCTAGACCCACCCTAATATAATCATTTCCCAACAGATATTAACCAAACAAACCTAAAGATTTACCTCAACATTAATACAGGAGGATTAGATGAATCTTCTAATGAATAACAAATGGGCACAATTAGCTATTTTTGCAATAATTGTTTTCGCAATTGGCGCAGCAACATCCTTTTTTTTAGTTAATTCTCAATCTGGAGAATCGGCTCCTGTACTTGGAGACAGACTAATTTTAACTCAACCATTAAGTACCGGTGAAGGGGTTGGAGGCAGAAACGATGCAGGTGCTGTTAGAGATGAAGGTGCATCTCGATCTTCAATTGAGATACCATTTACTGACACTGTTGCTATAAGTGAAGGCTGGGAAGATCCTTTTGTATGCGACCCTGGAAGAGGTAAAACCTTTATCCATAGTGATCCATCTACCCCTTATTTTTTGATTTACAGCAAACCCTCTGAGTCCGAAAATGGTGATAAGATACCAGGCGATTTGATAGGAGTTTATCTATACAGCTTTAACGAGGTTACAGGTGAACCATGGAAATTAATGGAAGAATTTCGATCAGCAGGTAAAGTGCGATTGGATAAACCACACTGGGCACTGCTTATATATTTTGATGATCCAACCAGATCTTGCGGGGTAGCGCAAGGAGGTTGTGGGCATAATCCATATTGTTAATAAAAAAACACAGGAATACAAATAGATGGACAAATACTCAAGAATTACAAATAACCCTCCAACTTTATCTCAGCCATTAGGACTATATTCACAAGTTTGTACCGTGAACAGCTCTAATTTGATATTTTTGGCAGGTCAAGTAGCAGTAGATGAGCACGGGGATTTAGTAGGAAATAATGACATATCAGCACAAGTGACTCAAATATACAAGAATATAGGTGACGCTTTACACAGCGCAAATGCAACATTTGAAAACATTGTTCAATTCACAACATATATAGTCGGTTCGAATAATATACCTGCATTCTTAGAAAAAAGAAATTCTATTGTTAATAATATTTACCCTTTAGGAGATTTTCCCCCAAGTACACTGTTAGTAGTTGCTGGGTTGGCAGACCCTGGATATCTAGCAGAAGTAACAGCAATAGCTGCATTGCCTTAATTTTGATTGGCATCAAATACAATAACTATCCGAATTAGAAATAGAAAAAAGGCCAAATAACTGCATCAAGAATCAAGGTGTGAATTGTAAAAACCATAGCACCGAGTAAAGCAAACATGTGAGATAAAAAGCTTGATTTA
>CAZYCG010000012.1:11117-25534 GCA_964645865.1 uncultured Dehalococcoidia bacterium
TGTAAAAACCATAGCACCGAGTAAAGCAAACATGTGAGATAAAAAGCTTGATTTACCATAGCTGAATTTAATTTTGTAAATTAAAATTAGTATTCCAACCGAAGCTAAACCAACAATCCATAAAACTAATCTAATCATGAATTCAGTAAGTATGTTTTCACTAATTGAAAACGAAATACTTGCCGGCATCCAGATTGTAGAACAAACCAACAGCACTAAATATAATGAGTTGATAATATTTGCAGCTGATATTGTTCCTACGCGAACATCATCTAATTTGTTGCCTTTTAATAAAAAGAATGTGAACCAAATGTATCCTAAAGCAGCTAAAAACATTGATATAACAAAAAATGTTATAACTGGATCAGAAGCACTACCCCACAAACTTGCTGAACGGTCTGGATACAATATCATACAAAATATATAGCTAGATAAAACTGATAATCCACCCAGCAAATTTATCCCAAGAAATATTTTCTTAGCGGTTGGCATTTTGACTCAATTAATGGAATCTACTTCGACAGGAAATGTTCGTTTAGCACCTTCTCTACCGAATTGCTTATCTGAAAATAAGGTTTTGGAATCAACAAGCCTATCGTGGACAACAGAATTGTAGGAAATCATTAGATATTTTGTTAATTCCGTATCTAAATCTACGTATGTATTTTTGTGCTTTTCATCATTAATAAGGTTTTTTTGCTCTTGAGGATCATCTACTAGATTAAACATGAGTGTTTCACCATTTGAATACTTGACTAATTTCCAAGTGCCATCAAACACACACCATCCATCTGAAAGTAATCCGAATATCCGCTCTTTATTGCAGCTGCCTGTTAATCCCAAGTCAGGAAGAGGAATAGAATCCATATATTCAGGAATATCAAGCCCAACTAAAGAAATCAACGTTGCTGTTATATCTTTAACCTCAACTAACTCATTACATAAAATATTTCCTTCTTTTCCAGGAATCCTTACTAATAAAGGTATATGCCAAGCACTTTCGTAAAAAGACGCTTTCCCAATCAAATTATGGTCACCTAAATAATCACCATGGTCAGTTGCAAAAACGATTATTGTATTATCTAATAATTGTTTTTTTCTTAAAGTAGAAATGATTTCTCCTACTTCATAATCAATTTGTTTAACCAAGCCTGCATAATGAGCTCTGATTTTCTTTTTTTTGACTTCGGTAAAATCTGAATAATCTACACCGTTCCAGGGACGTTTGTTATCTTCAATACAAGCTTCTCTCAATAATGGAGTGTTTTCAGGTACCTCAGGTATGGAATCTGGCATATCATCAGGGTCAAATATTTCTGGGAAATCTGGTGATGGATCATAAGGGCAATGCGGACCAGGAAACCCAACCATAAGAGCAAAAGGTCCATTTTCTCCATTTTGTTCGATAAACTTACATGCTTCTCTTCCAACATATCTGTCTACTGAATGTTCCCAAGGAATACGGTTTATTACAGCACCTTTATTTTCCAGATATCCATCATGCTCAGATCCATGGAATTTTTTTAAATTATTGGAGGTCAAATAATTTGAATAGTCATCCTTAACCTCTAGCCATCTTTTATCTTCTGAGATGACCCTATATTGATATCCATAATAAGCATCCCATGGATAAAAATGCATTTTACCTATCGCGGCGGTGTAATATCCCGCATTTCCAAGAATCTCTGGCATAGTTTGTATACCTACTTGTCCGTAGTCACTCCGCAAAAAATGCTGGTTGTCTGTAACTCCATTCCTCACAGCATTCATACCAGTTAATAAAGATGTCCTAGCAGGAACGCATATTGGAGCAGCAGAATAAGCATTAGAATACCTAACGCCATTGTTGGCTATCCAATCTATATTTGGTGTATCAATAAATTCTGCACCATAGCAACTAAGAAAATCTGGTCTTAACTGGTCAGGAAAAATAAACACTATGTTAGGATTTTCTTTAGTCAATATTTTGTCTCCAAAACAAACACTGTTAAGTTACTTTCAATTATTTATATCACAAGTAGGAATTATACCAATGAAACGGATATTGGCAAATCAAAAACCCATCGTCTCGCCCATCGTGTTAAAATACGTCAATATGGTAAATGTAGCGATACTTTGTAACAGCTAAGATACGAAATATAGCTTAGTTTACTTCAAGGGCGAAATATTTCATTACTTGGGTAAAAATACAATGTCAAAACCAAATAAAACATTCAATATCGGATTTGTCTCATCTCCTCATCCACACTCTGCTTTCCATATAAATACACTAGAACTCGTGGATAGTATAAAAGAAATTCATCTCTGCTGTATTGAAGGTCAAGAGGCAAGTGAATTTACAGAATTATCAGGCAAAATAAAAACGATTTCTAATTCTTTAACTGAATTAATCAACAATGACCAAATAGACGCATTGATAGTTTCAGTAAGAAATGACCTTTGTGCACCGATTCTTGAAATTGCAGCAAATGCTGGAAAACATGTTTTATTTGAAAAACCAGGTGCAATCCATTCTAAAGATTTGCAAAAATCATTTGAAATTGCGAAGGCAAAAAACTTAAATCTATCTGTAATGTTTCAAAACCGGTATTCGCCAGAAATAAAAATAATTAAAGAACATATTGCTAAAGGATATTTTGGAAGAATAATGAGTGCTGAAGCTCGGACGGTAACATCACAGGTGAGATACAGAAATCCTAAACATTGGTTGTTCAACAAGAAACAAAGTGGAAGCGGAATACTAAGTTGGCTTGGTTGCCACTACCTAGATTTATTATGTTATGTATTAAATGATCAAGTTGTCGAAGTATCTGCAATGGTTGACAATTTAAACAAAGAAAGTTTGGAAGTTGAAGACACAGCTGTTCTTGCTTTGAAATTTTCGGAAGGAACAATTGGATCATTGCACGCCGGTTACCAGCTTGCAGGAAGTCCTCCCGGTTATTCAGGAGGGTTATACGACAGCCATTTTTCAATAAGAGGTACATCAGGCTATGGAACTATCCCTTCAAACAAAAACACGTACAAATTCTACAGCGAAAAAGAAGAGATGAATTTGGCGGGGATACAAACCATGGAATTTTCTCCAGGTAGTTCAGCAGCTTATGGGGGGAAGTCAGGAGAATATTTTATTGAGAATTTTCTTGAATGTATAAACAAAAACGAGATTTTCCAACCATCCATAAGCGCAGCAATTCAAGTCCTTAAAATCGTAGAAGCAGCTTTGGAATCATCCAAAACAGGCAAATCAGTAAGAATAAGATAATTTAAGGCCATAACAATATGAATCAGTCAATGAAAGCAGCGGTATATAAAGGTAGACAAAAATTTGAAATTGAAACCTTTCCAATACCTGAACTTCAGCCTAATGAAGTATTAATCAAAGTAAAATACTCAGGGATATGCGGCACAGACGTGCACGCTTTTCAATATGACATGGCCCCAATTGGGACGGTTTTAGGCCACGAGTATAGTGGAGATATAGTATCGATAGGTGAAAATGTTAAAAATTTCAAAATAGGTGACAGAGTCATCGGCACCGGAGGAAATCCTCCTAAAAATGAAGGCCCTGGATTTATTTGGAGAGAACGGTTTAATTTCAGAACTATGGGATATTCGAGTAACAAGAAAAGAGGATATTCAAACTATGTTATTACAGATGATTGGGAACCCATTCACATTCCTGACCAAGTAACTTACCTACAAGCTGCATTATGTGAACCGTGCGGAGTAACAATCAGAGCAATGAGATTATCTAACTTTAAATTAGGAGATACAGTTGCTATATTTGGAGGCGGGCCAATCGGTATGCTTATGCTTCAAGTAGCAAAGGCGGCTGGTGCTAGTAAGATCATTGCAACTGAAATATCTCAGACACGTATAGATACTTTATATAAACTCGGAGCTGATAAAGTAGTCAACCCATTAAAAGAAAATGTAATTACAGAAATAGAAGATTTCACTGAAAACAATGGGGTTAATATTGCTTTCGAATGTGCAGGTTTTGGTGAAACTCTAGACCAAGCACTTAATTCATTATCACACTCTGGACAAGTAATGCTTGTTGCTTTGTCATGGAAACCTATACCTATTACACCAATAAATTGGGCAGGACGGGAAGTTAAAATGCAAACCACATTTGGTGCATGGCCAAATGATTATAAACTTGCTCTTAATTTTATTTCAAAAAATAAAATTAACATAGATTCCTTAGTAGGAACCAGTGAATACATTAATCTGGAAGATATACAAAAATCATTTGAGTCTCTGATCAAACCTGAGAAAGAACTAAAAGTTGTAATTCGAATGGCTTAGTCCATAATCAAACTGCCGAATACACTAGTTTGTATATTGTTGGCAATTTTCCTTAATGTTAAACTGAGCAGAATTCACGAAACTCTTATATTTTAAACATTATTAATCAAAGTATTGATTTCAGCACAAATATGAAACCTAATATATTGTTCATTAACGTTGACCACTGGAGCGGCAGGTTAATCGGCGCTTTAGGCCATCCTACAATATTAACACCCACACTAAACGAATTGATTGGTAATGGTATAGCCTACACAAATGCTTACTGCACCACTCCAAGTTGTATCCCCGCTAGAAGAGAAATAATGACTGGAACTTTTTCTCCTACTCATGGAGACAGAGTGTTTAACGAGCGGTTACCAATGCCAGATTTACCAACAATGCCTCAAATTTTTAGCCAAGCAGGATATCAGACATTCTCTGTAGGTAAGCTACATGTTTATCCCCAACGAGACAGGATAGGATTTGATGATGCCCTGTTAAACGAAGAAGGCAGGCATCATTTGGGTATTACGAAAGATGATTATGAAATGTTTTTAGCAGAAAACGGCTTTGCGGGTCAAGAATATGCCCATGGGCAAGGCAACAATGATTACACAACTCGTGCATGGCATTTACCTGAATACTATCATCACACGAACTGGACCGTAAGAGAAATGAGTAAATATATCGCACGCCGAAATCCTGAGAAGCCTTCATTATGGCACATGTCATTTACAGCTCCACATCCACCATTGGTGCCTCTAACTGAATACTTGGATTTATATAGAGATATAGAAATCGACATGCCTTACACTGGTGAATGGGCACTAAACCAAACCCAACTACCTTTCGCATTAGAAAATAGAAGATTAAATAACAACTCTTATTCTGATAAAGAAATCGAGTTAGCGAGAAAAGCCTTCTATGCAATGTGTACACATGTAGATCATCAAATACGTCTCATAATTGGGTTGCTTAGAGAAGAAAATATACTTGATAACACAATATTATTATTCACCTCAGATCACGGCGATATGCTAGGAAATCATGGTCAATTTATGAAAGACATATTTTACGAAGACTCTTCGAAAATTCCACTTATACTAGTGCCACAATCAAATATTGACTTAACAATAGGTCACAATGATAAAAGATTAGCTACACAGGCGGACATACTACCTACCCTACTGGACCTTTGCGAGATAAAACCACCAAAAACCATAGAGGGAGAATCACTAATAGGTGAATCAAAACGAAAAATAATATATGGAGAACATTGGGAGGGCACCATGGCTAGCAGAATGATCAGAAATTCTCAATACAAATTAATATATTATCCTGCAGGTAATGTACGGCAGCTTTTTGATATAAACAATGACCCAAATGAAATGAAAGACTTATCTCAAGATAATAAACATAAAGAAATCTTAAATGAATTAACAAAAGAGTTGACCAGCCGTTTATATGGAAATGACTTAGAATGGATAGATGAAGACAACCTCCAAGGAATAAAGATTAACGATGATTTAACGACTGATGGGTTTGCAAATATACCAACTGGAAACAAAAGAGGTCTAGGAGGACAAAGAGGATTACGTTTAAATTAACATGGAAAACAAACTAAAACCTTGCTGTCTCCCCTCTAATTCAATTTCTAGTAAAAATCACGTGTCAAATTTAGACTTTGGGCTAAACGTAAAAACCAACACTGACGACATGGTCCATATTGGCGGTTCTTTTCTGATGGGTACGAATGACCAAGAACAATTCAGGTTAGATGGCGAAAGTCCTATACGTAAAATTCATGTCGATGAATTTTATATAGATATTAAAACTGTAACCAACCGTGATTTTAAAGTATTTATTGACAAAACAGGATATAAAACCGATGCTAACAAATTTGGTTGGTCTTTCGTATTCTATAAATTCATATCAAGACGAATTTCATCAGAAGTAAAGGAAGCAGTCTCTGGAGCTGAGTGGTGGAGAAAAGTTGAAGGTGCCTCGTGGAATCACCCTGAAGGACCAGGATCAAATATAAAAAACCGAATGGACCATCCTGTGGTACACGTATCATGGAACGATGCACAAGCTTATTGCAACTGGAGCGGTAAAAGGCTCCCTACAGAAGCTGAATGGGAATTCAGTGCAAGAGGTGGATTGGAACAAAATAAATATCCATGGGGAAATAACTTAACTCCTAAAGGAGAATATAGGTGTAATATTTGGCAGGGGATATTCCCAGATAAAAACACAAAATCAGACGGTTATGAATCCACTGCTCCATCATTATCATTTGAGCCTAACGGCTACGGGATTTATAATGCTTCAGGAAATGTTTGGGAATGGTGCAGTGATTGGTTTACAGCTACCCACATTAAAAATGATACGACACAAAAAAACCCAAAAGGTCCGAAAACCGGTACCACAAAGGTAACTAAGGGCGGGTCGTATCTGTGCCATGACTCATATTGCAACCGTTATCGCGTTTCAGCAAGAACAGCAACAACTCCAGACACGTCAACAGGTCACACTGGTTTCAGATGTGCAGTCAGTCTATAAAAATAAATTAAATTCACTATTAAAACGTAAATAAATATACATATGGCTTTAAACTCATATTAAATTACAATTAACTAAAAACCGAACGAATCCAATAGAATAAAAACATTTCAACTATTCAATATACAGGAGAAATACAATGGACAATACGAGCTATAGTACAGCAGGATTTAGAAACAAATCTATTTTAGAAGCTTTAGATTCAATACAAAAATCAGGTTACCCATCTGTTGAAATTGGATGTGGCTCTCATATAGATCAACCATTAAAAAATGAGGAACTTAATAATTTCAACAAAGAATTAAATAACCGTAATCTTAAAGCTAGGAGTATCCATGCTCCTTCAGGTTTGACAACACTTGGTGCAACAACAGAAGAATGGCGTATTAAAGAAGCAAACACGCTAGCGTCGTTTATAATTTTTGCATCAGATATTGGTGCTTCGGACATGGTGATTCACCCTATTCCAAACCCTATCTTCGTACCAGATGCAGATAATCCAAACAACCCTTCAATAATGGAAAAAGCAGTCGCTAGATCATTAGATTATTTAATACCCATAGCTGAAAAATATGGAATAAGGATGAATCTAGAAAATTTGCCATATCACTGTAATTACCCATATCGATCAATGAAAGAACTTCGTTTACTAGTTGAACAATATCCAGCAGACCAACTCGGTTTAATTCTCGATACCGGTCATGTCGGAGTAATGGGAGATGAAATAGTAGAAGAAATCAAATCAGCTGGAGATAGATTAAAAGGAACACATTTGCACGACGTAAACGGAAATCAGGATGGAGACGATCATAAAGGTCCTAATAGAGGAATATTAAACTGGGATGATATGCTAAAAACACTCAAAGAAATCCAGTATTCAGGTCCTTATACTTTCGAAACAATTGTAACAAAAGAAAACGAAACAGAAGAAGAATTAGCAATATTCACAAGAACATTCGCTAAAACATGGCTGTCAATCTAAAACATACTCACAAAAATATAACAGGCATGCTACTTTTGGTAGCATGCCTGCTAAATTTCTAATGAAATAAATTTAAAAAGTATTTATTCCTGTTCCCCTATAAGCTTAACACCTAACAAAACCGCCCAAATAGTACTTAACAAGAAAGCTATTCCTGTAATTTGGTTTGATGTGTCTATATCGACAACATTAGCGATTATTATGGTTGAAACAAGTCCAATTGCTCCAGCAAGCATTGCAAGCCATCCCATTGGGATAAAAGATAAAACGCCTTTTATATCAGATCCTTTATAGGCCCAACCAATGGCAAAAAATCCTATAGAGAACAAAAGTCCTCCCAATTGACCGATAGCTGTACTAGCTGCCAAGGTGTATCCACCGGCTGTAGCTATTGTAGTAGCCGTAGCGGCTGCTGCACCTGCACCAGCGGCATCTCCAGCAGTAGCTAATGCAACGGCACCATCACTGGCTTCAACAAATTTACTGCCAACTTCGCCCATAGCTACGATTCCACCAAGGCTTACAACAAACATGAATATTGCTGCAGTCACACAGAAAATACCCAAAGATTCAGCAGTGCCTCCTACCATACCTCTTATTCCATTTAATCCTGCTGCGTTAATAATCAACCCAACTCCAATTAAAATAACAAGCACTGGCATAATTCCAGTACCATCAGCAGCAGCTGTAAGGTTTGCCTGTACGTCGTCATAAGCTGTATCAACACCAACGACTGCAAACTGCCATATCATATAGCCTACTATTGCTGCTACAGAACCTATCGCAAGGCATAAGCCTTTACCCTTCGAATCCATAAAACACCCCTTTTCAACAATTTATGTGTTTTTGTGAAAGAATATTGTTGAATATAGTTAACATTATTAGTTTCCGCCCTGTGAATTAGTCAATATATTTGTAGTTCCTTTAAATCTTTATATTTTAATCTACATATTGAATAGAGATGATTTTTATGCACTAAAATATTGATAATCAAATAGAGATTCATGGTAAAATAAAACCCGTTTTATACCTAAACATTTAACAATGATAAAACTACTTGATTCAAAAATAGCGTTACTAATTTTATTAATTATCGTATTTATAGTCGCAGTTGGTATTGGGCTTACTGTGGAAAATGCGTCTGATGAAAAAACAGTCGCAAGATATTCTTCCATAGATAGCGGAGGACCACAAACAGCTAGACGAGATGGCTATTACTCGTATATGAACCGAAATGAATCATTTGAAGAACAACTTCCTCTTACAGTAACAACAGCTATAAGTAATGGATGGATCAAGAATTCAAATTGTGATCTTGCCAATGGAAGATTTTTTAACAAACCACAAACCCCTTATTTACTAGGTTATGATGCAAAAGATGAACTACTTAGCATCTACCTGTTCAGCAAAGAAAAAATGCCTGAACCTTGGCATAGATCTAATACCATAGATACAAATCTATATCCCTCAGTAGATTACGAACATTCTAAGTTAATTATTCATTTTAAAGACCCCGTAAATGCATGTTCAGGAAATAACAACTAATAAATTAAACATATAATGCAATGACAAAAATATTATCAGGAAAAACTTTATATTTGGTTGTTGGTGTTGGAACCGTCATCATAGGATTATTAATTGGATTCTTATATGGGAATATTACCGATACAGAAATACAACAATCAAATATCACCATTAGTAGCGGTACTTCAAATTCGATCAATCAAGAAACTTTGCCGTTACTAGTCGATCAAGCGGCTAATGATAATTGGGAAAGATTTGTATTGTGTATTGCTGGAAGAGGAGAATACTTAGCCAATCAAGATAAACCTTATCTTCTAAATTATTCGTCTGCAGGAGAACTAGCGAGTATATACTTTATAAGTACTGTAGAACAACCTGAACCTTGGAGATATGCTGAAGACTTAACACCTAATGAAATGAACTTGGTCGACTACGAACACTGGAGTTTCATTATACATTTCCAAGACCCTCTTAATTTCTGTAAATCTGGGGAAAGAGATCGCGCAGCGGCAAGTGGGTATGCAGGTCAAGGCTATAAAAGTACTCCAACGCCATTTATGTCTCCAACCCCAACTCCTCTACCAGTTAACATTGTTGATAATGTCATTTCCTACCTTAATAAATCGACTTCAATCAATTTCAATACAATATCC
This sequence comes from uncultured Dehalococcoidia bacterium, assembly GCA_964645865.1. Lineage (GTDB taxonomy): Bacteria > Chloroflexota > Dehalococcoidia > Lucifugimonadales > OSU-TB39 > OSU-TB39. Next base: position 21,135 of record CAZYCG010000012.1, read on the forward strand.
ACAATACCAGATAATATTTCTGTCATTTCTGATACAGAAGCCAAATCAAACTCTGATTCGCTACCTGCTAGCCTAATCAATATAATGAAGAATTTGAAAGAAATTGAATATGGAAGTAATTCTTGGATAAACAACATATCACACAAAAGCATTACAGGCACAGTCGACTCTTCATTATTAAAATCTTTAATTCCAAACAGTTTATCCGATAAAACTGGTTCAGTAACAATCTGGTTAACGGATGATAATTCTCTAAAAAGAATACAAATAAAAGGTATCTTAACGGAAACAGATACAGAAGATTCTACAAGAACATTCGATATAGAATAGTACCACACTAAAGGTCTATGAGCCGGGAGGGATTCGAACCCTCGACACTCGGATTAAAAGTCCGATGCTCTACCCCTGAGCTACCGGCCCATTGTTTAAGGCATAATTAAAAATAAGCCAAGACGCATTATATCGTAGGATTCATGAGAACTAAAAGAAATCTGTGTCTAATATTTGGGTGCAAAGAAATAATTTACAACTTTACAGCTAAATAAGTTCATTTGAAAAAAGAAAAAATACCGTTAGTGTTGGTTTTGGAAGACCAAAGTGTAACCCAAGGTTTACCAACAATGTTCCTAGCTGGCACTACCCCCCAATCACGAGAATCATTACTCGAAATTCTATTATCACCAAGAACAAAATATGAATAAGATCCTACCTTGAATTTTCTCGTTGAATCAACATCTCTATAAGATACGTATTTTTCTGTTATCTTTTCACCATTTACATATACATAACCTTTTTTTATTTCCACCAAATCACCGGGTATTCCAACCACTCTTTTTACGAATTCTCTAGTTTCATCTTGCGGATATTTGAAGATAACTATCTCCCCTCTTTGTGGGCTATGAAATGGAAACATCACTTCTTGAGACTGTATATCTACGAAAGGCAGAAAGTTATTTATCACATTTTTCTCGAATTTGGTATAAACGATTTTGTTAACGAGAACATAATCTGTGTGCTCCATCGTTGGAGCCATACTATAACCTTCTACTTGATACGTACGAACTGTTATCTGCAAGGCTAGGAATACTAACATCACAATCAGAAATGTCTCAGCTATTTCTCTGATGATTAATCTTGAAGGCATAATATTATCCGTATTTCTATTTGAAGGTCACATACCGCCCATAAAAGAATAACTCTTTCTAACCGAGGATCTATTCTCTACATGATGATAATTATCTTTACCACCTTCAAAAAAATAAGTCCACGCGTGAAACCCATTATGATCTCTTATATGAGTTTTTGGTTGATTAAGAACGTTATTTCTGTTGAGAAAAATACCACGTATAGTTGCAGTGAAACCAACTGTTGGTATTGCATATTGCTCTTCAGCAAATATATCAAACATCTGTTTCCCTATTTCTATCCTTCTAGGATCACTATATTTATATGCTCTACCTTCTTTCCAAAGTTCATTTAATCTTTGAAGATTACCTGTCGCATCTGCTGGAAATGTATCTTCAGGTGCTAGAGGAAGATATTCAGGGTCTGGATCTTTAGCCATGCCCTTAGCTCCTCTAGTTTCATTATATTCACCAATAGCAGTACCTATCAGACTTCCTGACCTTAAAGTAGTCATCCCTCCCCATTCTACTGCCCATGGATTAGCTTGATAGGCTGAAAAATCCAAAGCTACTGTAAGATATTCTATATTTTTCTGGAAATCTCTTCTTGTGGAAGCTGTAAGCCGAATTCTGGATTTTATACCTATATCATTCCACATATCTGCAACCAATTCCCCAATAGGAAGATCTTCACCTTCTCCATACATCACTATATCCAACAGTATCGGTTCAGTTTCTCTTCCGGCATCAGTCCTAAGCCTGAATCCTTCAGCGTCAGTTTCATTCAATCCCAAAGAATCAAGCAACTCGTTAGCTTTATCTATATTGAACTCAATATTTCTATTAGCAACTTCATCTCCAGGGTAATATGGTGTTGATTTATGCGGAGCCCACGATTGAATCACACCCGCTCCAAGAAAAACGTTATCATTAATCGTTTCTCTATTTATGCCATACGACAATGCTTTTCTGAAATCGGTTGTCCTAATTAGTTTTCCTATAAAAGGGTCTTCGTTAAAGGTCTGGTTTATAACAACAGCAGCATCGTTACCTCCCGTTGAAGGCCATTGGTAGACGCTATAGTCACCTTTTTCTAAATTAGCATTGTACACAGGTACTTCACTCAAATAGAATGGAGAGGTCTGCCCATCATTTTCACCGTTCATAGACCGAAATACAGCTGCAGGCCTACTTTGCATCGCTATAACCATTGCTTCATCGGCATAGGGTAACTGATTGCCTTCAGGGTCAAAGACATGATAATAATGATTTCTAGATGCAACAACTCTAGTATCTTCGATAACTGTTGTGCACCACGCAGACAAACAAGGACGAGGATTAACTAAAATATCATTTTTGAAAGTAAACAATTGTGTCCAATCTTGCATCCCTGCAGATTTAACCATGTTTTTTATTGCAGCTGGATCAGCATAGTCAGCATGATACTGCTTAGTATCTGGATGACAATAAAAAGAAAAACTTCCTTTTTGACAATGACTAGCAGGTAATCCCCTATTTTCAAATAGGTTATAAACCGGTGTATCGAACGTAATGGTCCAAGTTAAATCATCTAACACTTTAAATTTAACAGGATTATCTGTGACTGGATCACGAAACATTAGTGGTATTACGGGATTCAATTCTTCATTAAAATTAACGTCATTCCAAGCATATTCAATTTGATTCATCTCGAATGGAGTTCCATCAGACCATTTTAAATTTTTTCTCAGTTTCATGGTGTAAGTACGACCATCTTCACTAACTTCGAATGATTTACCTATCCACGGTTTCCAATCTATCCCATTTGAGTCTCTGATAGCCCAAGTACCTAAAACCCATTCCCCTAAGTACAAACCTTCTCCAGTTTGCCTATAAGACCCACCATATTCACCAATTCCATCGGGTCCTTGAACTATACCTCTATCTTCGGGTGGAGGAACTCTCGCATCCAACGGCGGTAATTCTCCAGCTTTGACCAACTGATAAGACATAGGAGATTCATACCAATTAGCTGGTTGTGAACCTTCATAAGAATGATATCTCCAATAATCCCCTTCTTGTTGGACAGGACCCTGGTATAAATGTGGACTCCTTACCGGACAATCATCAACCAGTTCACCGATAATGTAACATGTGCCTTCTCCCTGAACCAAACTTACCGATACATTTCCACTTACTGAAGATGTTTTAGTCGATGCTGTATTCGATGGAGTATTATCATCGTTTCCACTTCCCCCACATGCGGCCACTATAAACACAACCAAAGATATTAATATCACTTTAAGAGACATACGTTTGTTATCCTTATTTTCATTGAATGCTTATTTAATTTTACCTAGCAGATAAGTGTTCAGTCAACGAGTTTCTTTCCTGTATATAAAAAAGAAGCACCGGAGTTTAATCCGGTGCTTCTTATCAATAACTTTAGTTTGGTTTCTAAAGCTTAGCTACCACCAAGGAAGCTATAGCTTGCCAATCCAGACCTGTTATCAGGATGGTGATAGTTGTCCTTACCACCTATGAAGTAATATGTGAATGCTCCAAATCCATTGTGATCACGTACGTGAGTCTTTGGCTGGTTCAACATATTATTTCTGTTTACGAATACACCTCGGCGTGTACCTGTGAAACCAACTGTTGGTATTATGTAAAGCTCTTCAGCATTGATTGAGAAGATATCCTTACCTCTCTGAATTCTTTCAGGATGGTACTGTGGATATGCTCTACCACTCTGCCACATCTCTACGAGTTTCTTTACATTACCGCTAGTGTCAATCGGCCATGTGTCTGCAGGTGCTAGAGGTAGATAACTAGTATCTACGCCTGGAGCCATTCCGCTCTGACCTGAAGTCTCATGATACAAACCGATTGGGTGGAATGTTTCGATTCCACTACCCATTGGTACTAATCGAGTCCATCCTACTGTCCAAGGGTTAGCCTGGTAACAGGAAAGGTCGATTGAAATACCCATGATACCGTCTCCGTTGTTAATGTCCTTACGGGCATTGTCAGAAGTTCGTATTTCTGTCTGTATTCCAATTTCTTCCCACATTGGCTCTACTAATTCAGCTACGATCAAGTCTTCTGACTTACCACCGATAGTGAACCATAATTTAAGCCTTTCACCGTTCTCCATAAGTCTCCAACCTTCTGAATCTCTCTGGTCAAGACCTAATCCATCCAAAATGTCATCTGCGGCATCAGGATCATATGCTATATGTTTCTGACCTACATCTGGACCTGGATAGTATGGTGTGCTTGGGTGTGGTACCCATG
>CAZYCG010000013.1:0-2939 GCA_964645865.1 uncultured Dehalococcoidia bacterium
ACGTCAAGTCAGCACGGCTCTTACGTCCTGGGCTACACACACGCTACAATGGCCGGTACAGAGGGTTGCCAAGGAGCAATCCGGAGCTAATCCCTAAAAGCCGGCCCCAGTTGGAATTGCAGGCTGAAACCCGCCTGCATGAACGTGGAGCTGCTAGTAACCGCAGGTCAGCATACTGCGGTGAATACGTTCCCGGGCCTTGTACACACCGCCCGTCAAGTGATGGAAGTCGACAACACTTTAAGTCGTCGAGCTAACCCGTAAGGGAAGCAGACGCCCAAGGTGGGGTCGATGACTGGCACTAAGTCGTAACAAGGTAGCCGTACCGGAAGGTGCGGCTGGATCACCTCCTTTAAAGGGAGTAGGGATTTCTCTAAATTTAGAGAAACCCAGGTCGGTAGGTAAAGCAAGGCGTAGTTGGTCTTAGGTAGAGCATGATTTGTGTAACAGCAAAGGAGCTCCCTAAAGTTGAAAATGCCCGTAAACATTTTACCTCGTTAAACAAAAATTGATTTCCTTCCACTATCTAATTGTTAAATACACAACCCGAAATTTAGATCTTGTGAATTAAATGGGGCTGTAGCTCAGTTGGGAGAGCGCCTCCCTTGCACGGAGGAGGTCGCAGGTTCGACCCCTGTCAGCTCCACCAACACTCCTTTAAATATAAATTCTCTGTTTTATTGTTAATATGTACATTGCTATGAATAATTGATTTTGCAATACTAGCAAGAAATTAATCAATTGGAGGACAACGTGAATTCTAAAGTTATTGGAGCTATGTTAATACTAGGACCAATTTTGACAATGGGAATATGGATTGCATTTAGCGTTGACACACAGGATATGTCGCCTTCTCAATCTATGACTGCAATCTTAGCAGAATCAAACAAAGCTGAAATTGGTTCAATCCTTCAGGTCTTTGGTGTGATGTCTATGTTTACTGGGCTTTATTTCCTAGCCAGATCATTAAAAAGTGATAATACTGTAAGTAACCACTTTGCTGAAATAGGTGGGTTGTTCCTTTTATTACTTGTACCAATATGGGTGGTTTTGATGGGTTCATGGCTATCTGCTATCGAAATGGCTAATGAGTTCGGAAATGATGCTGGTGCAATAATCATAGCATCTTCTACAATGCTTCAAATGGGCGCGATAATGATGGTGGTTGGAATTTTCATGTTAGGTATTTCACTTACTTTGTTGATGAAGTATAGAGGAATTATCGGAATACTATTTATTATCGCATCAGCCTCTGCTTTTATTGATATGATATTCGACATCGACGTCTTTGCAATGATAGGTTGGATGGGAATATTCCTCATTACTCTTGTAACAGGCATATTAACTACGCTGCAGAAAGAAAATCAAGCTCAAGAATAACCTGTTTGACCATCTAATCTCCTGAGATTGATTGCAAATACAGAATCAATCTCAGGGGATTACTAAATTCCAAATATAATTTATATCCAGTCTAAATACTTAAATTATCGGAATTTTATAAACTCATTTAGCGATTCAGGATTTTTTACAGTACCTAAATTTACTGCCTTTTCAACATCAGTTCCGTTCAAAATCTTTTTAATTGGTATTTCTAATTTCTTACCATTTAATGTGGTGGGAATTTCAGAAACTTGGAAAATTGAATTAGGAATATAGCGAGGGGATAAATCAGATTTTATTTTGGATATTATAGCCAACTTCATACTTGGATTTATTGTCAATCCATTTTGCAGCTGCACAAAAAGTAATATCTTACCATCCTTTAATTGAAATCCCGTATCAATAACAATACTATCGCTGATTTCAGGGATTGCATCCAAAACCTCATAAAATTCACTGGTACCCATTCTAATACCAGACCGGTTCAAAGTTGAATCTGACCTACCATAAATCTTACAACCACCATTAGAATTTATTTGTATCCAATCTCCATGTCGCCAGACATTGTCAAAAACCTCGAAATAACTATTTTTATAGATGCTGCCATCATCTCCCCAAAAAAAGACAGGCATACTCGGCATGGGTTTTGTTATAACCAATTCCCCAACCGAATCCACAATTGGCTTGCCAGATTCATTATATGCTTCGATTTGAGCACCTAAAGTTCTTGCCTGTATCTCTCCAATTCTTACTGGCAAAATTGGTACCGGGCCAACAAATCCTGTACATAAGTCAGTCCCGCCACTATAAGAACCTAAATGAATATCAGATTTTACATGAGAATATACCCACTTGAATCCATCATCCGACAATGGTGCCCCAGTAGAACCAATACCTTTCAAATCAACTAGCTTATATTTATCTTTAGGCACAATTTTATTTTTCATACAAGCATTAATATAAGGTGCACTCAAACCAACATAAGTTGCTCCAGTCAGTTCAGATATTTCCCATATTTTATCGGTACTGGGATACGTGGGTGATCCGTCATAAAGTACAATAGTCGCTTTTACAAGTAATCCACTTACTACTACATTCCACATCATCCATCCGACTGTAGTAAACCAAAAAAATCTGTCAGAATCCTGAATGTCCAAATGGAAAGATAACGTCTTATAATGTTCAAGTAAAATACCACCATGTCCATGAACAATAGGTTTAGGACGTCCAGTAGTACCTGAAGAATAGAGAATCCATAATGGATGATCAAATTCAACTTGTTCAAATTCTAATATGGGTTCATTCATTACTATTTCATCCCACAGAATCCTATTATCCGAAAATCCACCTTTATAACAACCTATATTTTCCACCAAAATCGTATGTTTGATACTTGGTATCTTTTCTATTAATTGATTAACCTCTTTAGTACGATCATTATTTTTACCGGCATATCTATAACCATCTGAAGCTATTAAAATCTTTGGTTCTATTTGTCCGAATCTTTGGACTACGCTATTAACTCCGAATTCAGGAGAACAAGAAGACCATATAGCCCC
>CAZYCG010000013.1:3039-24762 GCA_964645865.1 uncultured Dehalococcoidia bacterium
ACCATCAAACCACTTTGATTCATATATTGACGACCCATTCAATACGTTAGCATAGCCATTTGTTTTCCCGACATTAAAATATTCCCATACCGACTTCCAAAATTCTTCATGCTTATCTACAGACCACTGCCACAAATCCTGATATCCCTCAAAATCCAGGTTTTTTTTCGATTTCAACCAAGTCATATAATGCATTAATTTAGAGTTGGTTACACGATTTGAATCAGGCCTCCACAGTACTTCAGAGGAATCGGAATTATAATCATTATCAGCATTTAGGTGTTTCATATCCGCCTATTGTTTAAGAGTCACAAATAATTATTGGTATGGCAACTGTTTCAATCTAATAAATTCCTTACCAATATTCTACTCATTTCAAACTTTTGCTAACATGTTACCATTAGAAATCTAAACGGAACCAGAAAATAATTACAACAAGATAAAAAAATTGGGTAGGTCCAATAAAGGAACAAAACCTCAGAAAGGAGCAACGATGTCAGTAAATAAAAATATTTCGGTTTACACTAAATTGGGAGTTAGGCCCATAATTAATGGAAGAGGGTGTATTACAATTCATGGCGGTAAAACAATGAGCCAAACGGTGGTAGCATCTATGTTAGAAGCTAGTAAAAGTTGCGTCCTGTTTGAAGATTTAATGGAAAAAGCATGTGAGAAGATAGCAAAATTGACCGGAGTTGAAGGGGCATTCATTTCTTCTGGTGCAGCAAGTGGACTATTTATTTCTGGCGCAGCATGTTTAACAGGAAAAGACTCAAATGCGATTGAAATTCTGCCCACAGTAAAATCTGGTAAAAATCAGTTTATAATTAGCACAGTAGATGAACATTCTTATGTCCATCAGGCCTTTAGAGCTTGTGGTGGACAATTAGTTGAAGTAGGCACAAATTTTTCTGTATCTAAAGAGGATTACGAAGAAGCCATAACTGACAAAACAGCAGGTTTAGTATTTTTCTACGGTTCTCAGACAAAAGAAGAACTCAAAGAAATCATAGAAGTTGGGCGGCAACATTCAGTACCTGTAGTGGTTGATTGTGCTGCACAAATACCTCCAAAATCAAATTTGACCGATCTTGTTAAAATGGGAGCAGATCTAGTGGTTTACAGTGGTGGAAAAGGAATTGGAGGTCCACAATGTACTGGTTTAATTTTAGGCAAGAAAGAACTTATTGAGGCTTGCCGATTAAATGGCAACCCAAATTCAGCTATTGGAAGAAGTATGAAAGTAGGAAAGGAAGAAATAATCGGACTATTAACTGCAATTGAAGAACTTATGAGTAACGACGAAGAATCTCTTATAAAAGAATGGGTAGCTTGGTGCGATACAATTGTTCAAGGCGCGAATGGATATTCTGGCGTATTAGCCAAAACAATTCAGCCCTACTCACACATGGCAGGCGGAGCACATTCACCCGCTAGTCCAACTGTTGAAATAGATTTCAGAAATTCAACTTTTGATGCTGACTATGTAAGAAATAAACTTGAAAATGCAGATACCCCGATAATGGTCTCAACAGAACCATGGGAAACAGAACTCACAGAAGCCAAAGATGACGTAATAGTCCTTGGACCAGGTGCCTTACAAAAAGGCGAACCAGAAATTATTGCAGAAGAACTAAAGCAAATATTAACTAACAGATAAATCACTTTTTAACAAAAGGATAAATACATGACACAAATACGTAAACCATCACTTACTCCAAAAGAAGCTTTCGACCTTCATCACGAAGCATTAGTGATTGATGCTCAGCAGCCTCCTGCAACAAGAGGTTTTTTATTTACGCCAACAATGAAAACCAAACTTACAGAACTATCTGAAAAAGGATATCCTCGGACTGAAGCAAGTAGTATTTTAGCCAAAATGGCAGCAAATGAAATACAAAAATCAGATGTTGCAAAAAAAGAATATATGGACCTTTGGACAAAGTCAGGCGTCACTATAGCTAGTTCATGTTTGATGGGACCGGCATCATTTGATGATGCATTCGAAATTGCGGTAGACAATATATCCCATGCAAGGGCTTATGCAAATGCACTACCTGAACACTTTGAGATTGTTTTAACAAGCGATGACATAGAAAGGGTTTATAAAGAAGGTAAGCACGGGGTGAATTTAAATTTCCAAGATACCACTCCATTTGGCAGTAATCTTGACCGAGTTGATTATTTCTATAATTTAGGTTTACGCATCGTTCAGTTGACATATAATTTACGTAATCTGGTGGGAGACGGCTGTACTGAGATATATAAAACAGGATTAAGCTATTATGGAAAGGCTCTGGTTGAAAGGCTTAATGCTTTAGGTATGATTGTTGATGTAAGCCATTCATCTCAACAAGTTGGTTGGGATGCTCTAGAAACCTCTAAAACCCCTATAATGGTCTCTCATTCTTCCAGCAATGCTGTTTGTTACCATGATCGTGGTAAAGATGATGATTTAGCAAAGGCAGTTGCAGATAAAGGTGGTTTTTTTGGAGTAGTAATCGTACCTGGGTTTGTGCAGGATAAAAAACATGTAGCTACCCTAGATGATTTTGCTGAACATGTAATACACCTTGTTAACGTAATGGGTATTGACCATGTTGGAATAGGTAACGATATCTGCGGTAACGGTCCCGAAACTGGTGACATGTTTGAATATCCAGACAATATGCCTGCCACAATACAATATTTCAAAGAACATCCTGATGTGTTTAATTGGTCGGGATTTAGACCAGAGCATAGGATAACAGATGAATATAGGCTGGCCGATTACAAAAACTTTGGAGACTGGCCTAACCTGACTGTAAAGTTAGCTGAAAAAGGATTTAACGAAGAAGAATTGAGAAAATTAATTGGATTAAACTACCTAAAATATTATAGAGAAGTTATTGGATGATTATTAACAACCTACACATATAACTATCTACTTTAGCCTTGATAACGCATCATTGCGATTTTTAGTCGTGGAGTTTAACTAGTCAGTACTTAAATCATTTAAATCCTTGTTCTTCATTCGATGAATCTCTAGATACATTTGGTCTCACTACTAATTGAGGAACACTAACATTCGTTGGCATCTCCGCAACATCAGCGATGATTTTTGCTACATCCGCTGCATCTACCATATTAGCCCTATCTTTTGCTGAAGGAGGTACAGGTCTGCGATCTAAAGCAGGTGTCCTAACTTCACCGGGAATTATTGCTGTAGCCCTAATCCGATTAAATTTATATTCAGTATTTATAAATTCTGTGAAATTAATTACTGCGGATTTTGTTGCGCCGTAAATCATGCCTCCCTGAATACTTGGAGAAAGTCCCGCTATAGAAGAAACATTGATAATTGTCCCTGAATCAATTTTAGACATTTGTTCGACCACAGCTTGAGTACAATAAATAGTACCAAGAATATTTGTGCCAACGACAGATTCAATTTCAGACTCCGGTGTACTTAGTAGCCTACGATGATTTGAACTATGACCTGCATTGTTTATCAACACATCGATTTTTCCAAATTTTTCCATCACATCATCAACCATTTTAAATACCATTTCCCGATTTGAAACATCAAGAGCAAAAATATCAGCATTAATTCCGTGTTTTTTTATTTCATCTTTAGCTATATCTAATTTATCCATGTTTCTACCAACGCAAATCAAGTCAAATCCTCTTTTAGCCATCTCAATAGCAGTAGCTAGTCCTATCCCGCTTCCAGACCCAGTAATAATGCAAATTCTTCTTGATTTATTCATATACATCTCCTATATTTTGAATCATTCAAACCATATTTGCTATTAAAATCTATTAAATTAACCCATATCTAAGCAAGTGTCTAACCTTTGGAAAATTCTGCTAGTTCCAACACTTAAACTAAATCACGAACTTATATGGTAAATTATCTTAATAGAGAAGATAATCAATTGATTAACATATTTTCATAAAAGTGAATGATTAAAGATGCCCTCAATAATATCAATTGGCGAATGTTTTATAGAATTTTTCACTCCAAAATTATTTAGCAAAACAAATGCTTATGAAAAATCATTTTCGGGTGATACTCTCAACGTTTTAACAATGGCTAGTAAACTAGGTAGTTCATGCGGATATATATCCCAGGTAAGTGACGATGAACTAGGTGATTTCCTTTTGGATTCTTGGCAAAAACTAAAAATCGACACTTCTCAAGTAAAACAAAGACGTGGCTTCAATGCAATTGAATTTTACTCAACACAACCAAAGGGACAAAGTAGCGTTATCGTATATCGCAAAGGAAGTATTGCAAGCAAAATTGACGAAAATGACGTTGAAGAATCTTATATATCCAAGTCAAATATTTTACATGTCAGCGGTATATCACAAGGCATTTCAGAAACTAGCCGAAAAGCCGTTTTAAAAGCGGTCAAAATAGCAAAATCTAACTCAGTAACGGTGTCTTATGATACGAATTACAGGGATTACCTATGGCCAAACACCAAAGAAGCCAAGCATGCAATGGATGAAATCATTGATTACGTCGACATAATATTCCCCACACATCCAGAAGAACCAACAAAATTACTTGGCACAGATGACCCAGACAAAATCTATAATTACTTTACAAGCAAAAATGTTAATAAATTAATTCTAAAATGTGGATCTAAAGGTGTCATTGCATATAACGATAATAAAAAGTATGTTTCTAAAGCGATTGCACCTGAAGGCGTGATGGACCCAAGAGGTGCAGGAGATACTTTTGTCGGAGCATATTTGCATTGTATGAATAACAATTTAGACATGACAACATCTTTACAATGGGCTACTGCAGCTGCAGGAATAAAAGTGGGAGGGCGTAGTATAGTGGCACAACCATCGCTAACAAAAATTAAAAAACATATAAACAATTCCTTAATCACTGAATCTTCATTTAAAAATAAAAACACTTCATAATCAAATTAATAAACGACGGAGAAAAATATGCCAAAATCTATAGCAGCTGAATCAGCAAAAGAAAGAATAAAATCCATTTATCCTGAGGGTGGTCCAGGTAGAAACTTAAAAAAAAGATTGGCTGACGGCGAAATCCTTATAGGTGCAACCATCGCCGAATATTGCAGACCATCTTTAATAAAAATATACCAACAAGTTGGATTTGATTTCGTATACATAGAGTATGAACATACTTTTTTTGATATGCCTACATTTGCAGATACTGTATTATCCGCACGTGACAATGCGTTACCAGTAATAGCAAAAACTCCCCAACTGGAAAGACAAGAAATAGCTAAACTCTTGGAATGCGGTGCTGTCGGTATTCAATTACCAAGAACTGAACATAGGTCTCAAGTAGAGGAACTTATGAGTTACATAAAATTCCCGCCAACAGGTACACGCGCTACAGCTTCCGGATATGGGAATAGTGACTACTTAAAGCCGTCTTTAAAAAGTCAGTGGATAAAAGAACAAGATTCAGAAACGACTGCAGTAATACATATTGAAACGAAACTAGGCTGTCAAAACGCTGAAGAGATTATAACTACTCCTGGAGTAGATATGGTATACGTAGGAACTGGTGATTTATCAATTGATATGGGATATCCTGACGATAAAGATCATCCTGAAGTAGTTGAGGCGATGTCCAAAATATTAGCTATATGCAAAAAACATAAAATACCTTTTGGATTAACTGCTTCAAATGCTAAAATCGCTAAGTTTTGGATTAATGAAGGCGCACAATTTTTTGAAGGTCCCCATGAAATCAGTTTCATTACTGAAGCATCTTCTAATTTTGTAAAAAGCTATAGATAAATTTGAACTAAAACCTAGCCAATATATAATATATACTGAAACTCAAACGCCATATTAATCATGAAGGTGGAATTTGTACAAATCTATTGTTTTCGTTTTTGTATGGATGATATGCGTATCAGTTTTAAGCGCATTGCCAAATATTATTTTAACTGGAATATTAAATATCGAGTTAAATCCATGGGCTATGGTAGAAGTTTATTCGACATCACTCCTATTAATAGGATTTATAGCCTATAAATTTCTTGCAAAACCCAAAAAACAAATGCCTGTAGACATAGATGAGGCAATACTGAAAACAGAAAGGAAATATACTAAATTAACAGCAAAATCAATGTCGATTTCAGCGTGGGTAGGTGGAGCAATTTTAATGACGGTTACTATTGCTCATATAGCAACATCAGGATTGATTTTCCTCCCATCAAGCATGAATCCGAATTCTCTTATACAAATTTTGTCTATAACTACATTAATTACAGTCCCTACTTTAACTTAAAACCAAGAGGAACATTTGAAGTTCGAGCAAGTACCAGAAATACAAATAGATGATTTAATAGAAATATATGACGCATTGCTGTTCGATGCCTATGGCGTCCTGATTAATTCATCCGGCCCGTTACCTAAATCAAAACCGGTAATAGACAAGCTAAATTTGATTAAAAAACCATACCTTATTTTGACCAACGACTCTTCAAGATCCATTGAATCTTCATCAAATCGGTACGGTGAATTTGGACTAGATATATCAATAGAAAACATCATCACATCGGGTTCGCTGATTCAAAATTATTTCTTGAAAAATAATTTGGTGAATCAAAAATGCTGTGTTTTAGGATCAGATGACACTTCTAAATACGTTACAGATGCAGGAGGTCGAATCGTATCATCCGAAGATAAATTTCAAGTATTAATAATAGGCGCAATATCTGGTTACCCTTTTGTAGAAACAGCTAGTACACTTATATCAAAACTTTTTTCTATTATTGACAATGGAGAAACAGTTGAGTTAATACTAATGAACCCTGATTTACTATATCCCAAAACTGAAGATTCTTTCGGATTAGCCGCTGCAAGTCTAGCAAAGCTGATCGAAGAGGCATTAGCGTTACGTTATCCATTGAGCCAAAATTTAACTTTCTCCAAACTCGGCAAGCCTTACTTACCAATTTTTGAAAAAGCTTTTTCAAAGACTCGGACAAAAAAAATGGTAATGATAGGAGACCAACTACATACAGATATACAAGGAGCAAAAAACTTTGGAATTGATTCAGTACTAATGCAAACAGGAATCAGTTCATTACATTCTGAAATACCACAAAACTTGGTCCCTACATACAGAATGAAGAATCTAGGCTAAATCAAATAAACTCTAAACAAGCGTCTTTGAACCAACCAATCAAAGCTCGCGCATAACTAGTTCTAACTATTATCCTAATGTGATTTTCCTCTATTGGAAAACAAATTACATTAATCTTATCAATAGCCGTCTGAACACACTGCCCAATATTAAAATATTTATGATGGAGATCAACTGAACAACCTTTTGATATAACATTACGCACCTCTTTACCTTTAAGGTCAAATATTACCTGTCCGCTCGACACTTCTACAAAAGAATAATGGCGTCCATTCAATTCTCTTTCCAAACGCTGTGCTAAATCTAATATTTTGTCATTTGCCACTAACACAAGTCGTTCATCTGGACCTAACCATAATGCAAAATTTCCACTATGCTTTGAAACCGTATTTGGGGCTATGTCAAGATTTAAATCCATGACACCATTGAATATTGGCAATATCGAAATATCTGTTGGATCAAACCTTATGTTAAGTTGAGTGAAATTCATTTCTTGTTCAATCGAAAAAACAGACGTGCTGATATTCGGATAAGTGGATCTGTTATCAGACATTTTGCCTATATCCTTCAAAATCATAGAAAACGGGACTTACAATTTGCACTTTAACGCTTCCACCTTTAGTATCAATAGCATAAACGTACTCCCCTTTACGAGTCCTACCAGATTCTATCAAAGAGAGAGCTATATTCTTATCCAGTGTCGGGCTAAAATATGATGAAGTAACATGGCCAATCATAATTGATGAATTTGACAAACTTTCAACTATTTGGGCACCTTCCGGTATTTTTTCAGATGACATAACAGGTATTAATCCAACAAATTGCTTCCTGTTATTTCTTACCATCTCTTTTCTATCTAAAGATCTCTTACCAAGAAAATCCTTGGTTTTAGATAACATTTTTCCATATCCTAAATCGATGGGAGTTACAGAGCCGTCAGTATCCTGTCCTACTATCACATATCCTTTTTCTGCACGCAAAACATGCATCGCTTCAGTACCATATGGGGTTATGCCAAATTCTTTCCCAGCATCCATTATTGATTCCCATAATGCTGTTGCAAATTCTGAATGTACATTAATCTCATAAGACAGCTCTCCTGCAAAACTTACTCTAAAAATCCGTGCTTTTACACCTGAAACAATACCTGATTTAAAAGACATAAATGGGAAAGATTCATTTGAGAGATCTATATCACTACATAACTTACTTAAAACCTTACGGCTATTTGGTCCGTTTATCGATATCGTAGACCATTGATCGGTCACAGAAGTCAAATATACTTTCAATTCAGGCCATTCAGTTTGCAACCATCTTTCTAACCAATCCATTACTGCAGAAGCACCCGTCGTTGTAGTATGCATTAAATACTTGGTTTCACCGATTCTAGCTGTCACACCATCATCCATTACATTGCCATCATCCCCTAACATTAATCCATATCTACACCTGCCAATTTGCAATTTAGTCCAATTATTCACATATACCCTATTAAGAAATTCAGCAGAGTCTGGGCCATTGACCTCAATTTTACCTAACGTTGAAGCATCGCAAATCCCAAGTGAATTCCGTACAGCTAAACATTCTCTACCCACTGCATCATCCATAGTTTCATTATCTTTAGGGTAAAACCACGGCCTTTTCCATTGACCAACATTCTCAAATTTAGCCCCTGCACTAACATGCCAGTCATGTATAGACGTTTGTCTTACTGGGTCAAATTGATCAAGCAAAGAACGTCCTGCTATAGCTCCAAATGTAACCGGAGTATAAGGAGGCCTAAAAGTAGTAGGGCCAACCTCACTAATTTCTTTTCCAGTTTTTTGCGCTATCAATATAGATAGGTTCGTACCGGATATTTTCCCTTGATCCGTCCCCGTATTGGCTTTTGTATATCTCTTTATGTGCTGAATTGATTCAAATCCTTCATCTAAAGATACATCTATATCCCTAGATGTAACATCTAATTGAAAATCAACGAATTGCTTCCTTTTCATACTAGATTTCTTCAATACACTTTCAATCATATTTGAAATGGTTGACTGATCATATAAATACGGGTCGATTTGCACTTTAAATTTCTTTGATGAAATGTCTATTCCGAAATCTTTCAAGGATTCTAACACTGTTTGAAATCCTTGATTCAAGCAATCTTGCGTACCGGTTAATCCACTACAAGAACCAATCATATGTTGATTTTTAAATTCTTCATAAGGGACAAAACATTTCAAATTTGCGTCGTAATTAATTTTATTCCCAATTTGAGAGTATAAATGTAAGTTAGTATCCCAACCACCAGACATAGCTAAAATATCACAATTGATTTTTTTAATTTTATGTTTTTTACTTGCCTCTTTATCCACATTTTCAAGTTCAGATATTTCTATCTGATTAATCCTTTTATTTCCAATCACTTTTTCAATCTGCCATCCAGGATATACATCGATGCCTATTTTGGTTACTTTCTCGATTAATGCTTCATTTATGTTGGACCTGAAATCTATAATTGCAGGTACGTTTATACCCAG
Organism: uncultured Dehalococcoidia bacterium; assembly: GCA_964645865.1. Taxonomy (GTDB): domain Bacteria; phylum Chloroflexota; class Dehalococcoidia; order Lucifugimonadales; family OSU-TB39; genus OSU-TB39. Next base: position 12,706 of record CAZYCG010000013.1, read on the forward strand.
TTTATTCAGGTCTTCACAAAGATTGTAAATACTGTCATTGTTTGTTACAAAAGCTACGTTTTTACCAAGAGAAACTCCATATCTAAATATAAAAGATTCAACAGCTGAAGATAACATAACACCTGGCACATCATTACCAACAAAGACCAAAGACCTTTCTATAGCACCAGTAGCTATAAAGGTTTTAGCAGCCCTGATTTTCCAAATACGTTCCCTCGGTAAATTAATAGAGTTTTTCAAATGGTGTTCTGGTATTCTTTCAAGTACGCCTATGTATTGGTGCTCGTAATTTCCAAAAGCAGTACTTCTAGACAAAATTTTAACTTCGGGCATTTTATTCAGCTCATTGATTGATTCATTTAACCAAGTATGTGCATATTTACTATCAATTTGAACCCGGTCGTTCAAAAGAGTGCCACCTAATTCATTTTGTTCATCAACTAATATAACTCTCAAACCTGAGCGACCCGCAGCTAATGCTGCGGTTATACCAGCAGGACCTCCACCAATTATTAAAAACTCACAATGAATATTTCTTTTTTCATATCTATCGACATCAGGTAGACTAGGCACAACACCATAACCAGCTCTGTTTCTAAGCAATTTTTCATAGATTGGCCATAACCAAGATGGCCACATAAAAGTTTTATAGTAAAATCCTGGCACCATAAATCTAGATAGCTTTCCTTGCAAAGCACCGAAATCAAAATTTACACTAGGCCAACAATTCACGCTTTCAGCTTCGAGACCTTCGTACAATTCAATTTGAGTAGCAAAATGATTAGGTAAAGCTTTAGAACCTGAACCTATCTTTACCAATCCATTAGGATCTTCAACCCCAGACCCAATAAAACCTCTTGGCCGATGATATTTGATACTTCGAGCAATCAAATGTATCCCATTAGCTAATAATGCGGAAGCTAAAGTATCCCCTTGAAAACCAACATACTTTTTACCGTTGAAAGTAAAATGTAAAATCTTGTCTCGGGCAATCCTGCCAATATTTTTGACCCTGAATTTGTTCATTTTATTCGAATATCATTTCTCATCGGTCGTATATGACCGCGTCATTTCATTTGTAACCGTATTCCTTTCAACGTTGAACCATCTTCTACATCCGGATGAATGACACCATTGCTCAAAATGGTCTCCCTTTTCATTTTTTCTCATATATAAATAATCGGCCCAATCCTTATCACTTGCTAATTCTGGTGGTGAAGGTCTTACAATATGAGCCTGACCTCCATATTTAAATTCTGTTTCATCACGGAATCCGCACCATGGACAATTTATCATTAACATATAGTACTTCTCCTAATGTGCCACACCTGCAGCCCCATGCTCATCAATCAATCTTCCAGTTTCAAACCGTTCGATTGAAAATGCAGCATTTAAATCGTGTGCATTATCATGCGCTACTGTATGTGCAAATACCCAACCAGAGCCTGGGGTTGCTTTATATCCACCCGTACCCCATCCGCAATTAATATATAGACCGCCAACATCTGTTTTGCCAATAATCGGACATGCATCTGGAGATACATCTACAATTCCTGCCCATTGCCTCAGCATCCTAAGCCTACTGAAAACGGGAAATAACTCAACAATAGCAGCAATTGCATTTTCCAAAACATGGAATCCACCTCGCTGAGCATAAGAATTATATGCATCCATTCCAGCTCCAGCTAATAGTTCCCCTTTGGTAGTTTGACTTATGTAAGCATGCACAGTATTAGACATTATCACTACATCTAGACAAGGCTTTATCGGTTCAGTCACCCATGCTTGTAATGGATGCGTCTCTATTGGCAACTTTATTTTTGCCATTTGAGCAATTACACTAGAATTACCTGCTACTGCCACCGCTACTTTATTAGATGAAACAAACCCTTTTGTAGTATCAACCCCTGTAATTTTTCCTCGATCAACTTTCACATCTACAACCTCGCAATCTTCAACTATGTCGACTCCTAATGAATGCGCAGCTCTAGCAAATCCCCAAACCATAGCATCATGATCTGCATTGCCTCCTCTTGGTTGAAATGAAGCACCTAATATCGGATATCTAATGTCGGGAGAATCGTTTATAAGGGGAACTTTTTTCTTTACTTCAGCTACATTTAGCAACTCACTATCGATACCATTAAGCATGTTTGAATTAACTCTTCTTGATATATCTCTCATTTCTTGCAAGCTGTGGCCTAAACTTAAAACCCCTTTCTTTGAATACATCACATTAAAATTCAGATCTGAGCTTAAATCTTGCCATAGCTTTAAAGAAAACTCATAAAGTTTTGCTGCGTCATCCCACAAATAATTAGACCTAACTACTTCTGTGTTTCTACCGCTGTTGCCTCCGCCAATATAGCCTTTTTCTATTACTGCTATATCTTTAATGCCATGATTCTTAGCTAAATAATAAGCAGTTGCTAAACCATGACCACCACCTCCAATCACAACAACTTCATAGTTCTTCTTTAGATTCGATTTGGCCCAGGATTTTTCCCATCTAGAATTCTGATTAAGACCTTTAAAAATCAAAGTGAATAAAGAGTTTTTCATAAAATGTAAATACTCTCATAAATAAACATTAACAATTTCGTATCCTAAAAAGGTTTAACTAGTCTTATATCTATAAGACAATAGAATAGAAATCATAACAAAAAGACTTTTTGAATTGTACTAGTATTTAAAGGATTAACTAAACATATAACAATGATGAACACCTACAGACCTACTAATATCAGGAACGTCGCTATTATCGCCCATGTGGATCACGGGAAAACAACCCTAGTTGACGCCATGTTGAAATTTTCTAACGTATTCGATTCTAGAGTAAAACCATTGGAACTAATAATGGATTCAAACCCACAAGAACGTGAAAGAGGTATAACAATACTGGCAAAAAATACATCTATAATCTTCAACGATACAAAAATCAATATCATTGACACCCCAGGCCACGTAGATTTCAGCGGTGAGATCCAAAGAACAATAAACATGGCTGATGGATGTCTCCTTCTTGTTGACGCATTTGATGGACCAATGCCTCAAACAAAATATGTGTTGAAAGAAGCTTTGACTAATGGGTTACGCACGATAGTAGTAATAAATAAAATTGACCGTTCAACGGACAATATTGCGAACGTTGTGGACGAAATTCAGGATTTGTTTCTTGATATAGCTACCGATGCAAATCAGTTAGATTTTCCAATAATATATAGCTCCGCTTATGAAGGATATGCGGTCAAAAACCTTGATGATAAAAAAATAGACATGGAGCCTTTATTTCAAACAATATTATCTGAAATCCCTGCCCCTGAAGCTGAGCCAGAAGGTAATTTGCAGATGTTAACTACTGCGCTTGATTATGATAACCACCTAGGTTCAATAGCAATAGGAAGGGTATTTAAAGGCACGTTGAAAAAATTGATGCCCGCGTCTTTGATAGGATTAAACAGTGACACGAGAGAATTCAAAATAGACAAATTATTCACTTTTTCGAATTTGAAAAAACAAGAAGTTGAATACGTAATTGCTGGCGACATAGCAGCCGTTTCTGGATCTAATGAATTTGCAATTGGAGACACAATAACTTCCTTAAACAATCCTGAACCGCTTACAAGAATTTCAATCGAAAAACCTACAATGAAAATGACATTTGGAGTAAACACATCTCCTTTCTCCGGCAATGAAGGTCAAAATGCAACATCAAGAATGCTTTGGGACCGATTGTCAAAAGAACTAAAAACAAATGTAAGTTTACAAGTTGAAAAAACAGATAAACCTGATGAATTTTTGGTCTCTGGTAGAGGTGAACTACACTTATCAGTATTAATTGAAAATATGCGTAGAGAGGGATTAGAATTCCAAGTATCAAAACCAAGTGTCATAACTCACTACGTTGGCAAAACACTACATGAACCATATGAACTATTGACTATTGACGGTGTTAAAGATTCTATCGGTCCATTAACAGAAGAATTAGCTAAAAGATTAGCCCAACTCGTTGACATAAAAACTGATAGCAAAGGTAATGCGCAGCATCTTTTCAAAATTCCCACTAGAGGCTTAATTGGATTTAGAAGCTTTTTTCTAAGGATTACAAGAGGAAACGGTATTATGAATTTTCAGCCAATAGAAAGTCAACCAGTCGAAGGTAAAATTAAATCCACACGATCCGGAGCTATTATATCTACCGAAACGGGAATGTCTACAGCATATTCAATTAAAACAATACAAGATAGAGGGGAATTATTTATTCAGCCTCAAACATCCATTTATGAAGGTATGATTATCGGAAAACAGAACAGGTCAGATGATTTGAGCGTAAATGTATGTAGAGAAAAAAAATTAACCAATCACAGATCCTCAACATCTGAAATATCTGAACATATAAATACCCCATTACAATTAAGTCTTGATGAATCGCTCGCCTTCATTTCAGATGATGAGTTGGTTGAAATAACACCCGATAGCATAAGAATTCGTAAAAAGATATTAAAATCTTCAATGCGCCAAAAAGAAACACGTGACAAATCTAAAGCTAAATGATTTGAATAAAACTGTCCAAACGTAACAAATCCAATAAACAAAGAGAGAATTAATATGAGCGCAAATAAATACTTGGGTTCTCATATCCAATACGATGTAATTCTTAAAAAAAACATTATGGTTTCAATGAGAGATGGAACGAAATTGGCAACCGACATATATTTACCAGCAATATCCGGGGAAATAGTTGAAGGTAAATTCCCTACAGTTATAGAAAGGACACCTTATGACAACGCGAGTCCTAGACTCGTTGATACGGCAAGGTTTTACGCTAGCAGAGGTTATGTTGCGGTTATGCAAGATGTACGTGGCAGAGGGGAATCTGAAGGGGATTGGTTATATTTATTAAATGAAAAAGATGAATCTCTAGATGGATATGACACTTTATCTTGGATAGTAGATCAAAAATGGAGTGACGGCAAAATAGGAACAATGGGTCTTTCTTATACCGGTGCTACTCAACATGCTCTGGCACTAGCAAATCCTCCAGGTTTGACAACGCAGTTCATACTTGACAGCGGTTATAATTATCATACTCATACCGTTCGATCAGGTGGAGCTTTTTGTTCAGGTATATTCGTCCCTTATGCATTTCGCATGGCTAGGGACGGAAAGGAGGCTCAAGCGAATCCAAATATACGCAAAAACTTAATCGAATGTTTTCCAGATTTGAAGGATTGGATGAACAGATTACCCATATTGAAAGGCGAATCACCATTATCACAGGCGCCTACATATGAAAATATGTTGCTTACCATGGCTTCAAAAGGCAAGTATGATGAATTTTGGAAAAATCCAGGGGCCAATATTGAAGAACATATTGATGACTATCCTGACATCCCAATTTTCATGCTGACATCTTGGTATGGACATCACGTGTGGGCAACTACCACCAAACTTATTGAATTTAAAAAACGATTGAAATCTCCAATAAAAATTATTATCGGAACATGGCTACACGGATATGAAACGCTTTTGGACCCATATTCTGGGGAAGTTAACTTCGGTCAGGATTCGATATTACACAACATAGAAGACTTTAGATTAAAATGGTTTGACCAATTTCTAAAAGAGATAGACACTAATGTATTAGACGGACCGATAGCAAAAATTTTCGTGATGGGAACCAGCGAAACTAAACGCGATGTAAATGGATCATTGATTCATGGCGGGTATTGGAAAAACTCTGACGTATGGCCTATCGAGGGAACAAATTTTGAAAATTACTACCTTCACGCTAACGGTTTGTTAAATACGATTCAGCCAGATACTCAAGAACCCCCAACTCAATTCACATTCGACCCTAATAATCCTGTCCCGACGCTGGGAGGATGTATTCAAACCCCAAAAGTAGGAGGCATTGTTTCCGGGGGTGCTTTTGATCAAAAAGGAAGACCTGATAAATTTTTCATGTGCAAAGACAACCTGCGATTCTCAGAAAGAGAAGATGTCATGGTATTTGAAACTGAACCATTGCAGGAACCCATTGAAATCGTTGGCAATATTACGGTATCACTTTCAGCAAGTTCTTCAGCCAAAGATACTGATTTCACTGCTAAGTTGATTGATAAATATCCTGTTAGCGAAGATTTCCCAAACGGGTTTGACATGAACCTTTGTGACGGCATAATAAGAGCTCGATTCAGAAATGACCGAACCAAAGAAGAATTAATGATACCTGGCGACATCTACGAATTCGAAATAAACCTTCAGGCAACAGGAAATGTTTTTAAAAAAGGCCATCGAATACGACTTGATATCTCATCAAGCAATTTCCCTCAATTTGATGTTAACCCAAATACAGGAGATCCTTTATGGTCCTCTAAAACAACCATTTCAGCCAAACAACAAATTCACCACGACAAAAACAACATTTCATTTATAACACTACCTGTTATAAAACAAGATATTCATAAACAAAATTAGATGAAGCCACATTGGGAATTAGCATTTAAATCCGCTTGGGAGTTACATTCACTCATAGTTAAAAAAGATGTGTCTCCAGTTGAAATCATCAAAGATGCCCTCAAAAGACTTGAAGAACTCAACCCAACTTTGAACGCTTTTCTGACTGTGACGCCTGAAATCGCAATAGAAGAAGCCAAAAAAGCAGAAAAAGCAGTTATGTCTAATCAACAACTAGGAATGCTGCATGGATTACCTATATCAATAAAAGACCATATTTCAACTGCTGGTATAAGAACTACATCAGGTTCATTAATTTTCAAAAACAATGTACCAAACAGAGACGACTTAATAGTTCAGCGTTTGAAATCAGCTGGTTCGATTAGCCTTGGAAAAACTAATCTTCCTGAATTTGGAATGATAGCTGCAACCGAAAATTTCCTTGGAGATGATTGTGTGAACCCCTGGGATATTACTAGAATCTCAGGTGGATCTAGTGGTGGAGCTTCAGCATCTGTTGCAGCAGGAATAACTCCTTTTGCACAGGGAAGTGACGGTGGAGGCTCTATAAGAATTCCTGCTTCTTTGTGTGGTAATTTTGGGATAAAACCTACAACAGGTAGAATACCCACAACAACTCAAGGGGTTATAAAGACACTTCCTCAATTCACTTTTTCAGCAATAAGCCCTGTCAGTAGAACAGTTAAGGATTCTGCTCTATTTCTTCAATCAGTTTCTGGTCCGTCTCCACATGACCCTAATTGTATCAAGACTCAAATCCCAAATTTGCTGAGGCATTTAGATGACGGGATAAATCATTATAAAATTGCTTGGAGTCCTAACCTAGGATCAGCATTAGTGGATAAGCAAGTTGCAGATTCGACCGAAGTCGCAGCTAAATCATTTCAGTCTTTTGGAGCAGAAGTAGATCTCGTTCCTTTCGCAATAAATAACGAATCTTTATTTAGGTGTTTCAGTACGATAATGTACACGATGATGTATCAGGGCATGGGAAATACATGGAAAAAGCATGGAGCAAAAATGAAACCATGGCTACAAACAAGATTTGAATATGGATCCAACGTTACTGGTAAAGATTTTGTATTAGCGATGGAAGAAATGGAAACATGGAAAAATATTATTGATTCATTATTCGAAACATATGACCTTTTATTAACACCCACAATATCTGTACCAGCCTTCAAATGTGGAAAATGGCCCACTAAAATAAATTCAGTGGAAATAGATGCTTTCTCAGTAAGTCAAAACGCAGGATTTTATCATTTCGCATATCCATTTAACATGTCTGGCAACCCTGTTGCGTCAATACCTTGCGGATTTTCTTCGGAAGGACTTCCTATTGGCCTTCAGATAGTTGGAAAACGAGGAGATGAGCTAAGTGTGCTAAAGGCATCTAGAGCATTCGAAAAAAGCCATCCATGGTCAAAGTTCATACCACCCATATCAATTGAAACAATGTCTAAATAAACCAATCAAGATTCTTCAAGAATTGATGCTTCAACACCTCTATTTCCATCTGCATAGTGATAATAATACGTGACTAAAACTTTCCCATCATTTAATTCTATAGCCCAAGGATATCCACAATCTCTACTTTCCGAATCGCTTCTTATAACTATGCTAGGTGAAGAATTTATGTTGCTTGCCTCCTCATCCAAAACACGCGCCATACAACCCATCTGACCTTCCCAGCGAGTTCCAACTGTAACAAAAATCCGTCCGTCTTTTAACTTCAACATATGTCCCGGACTACCTTCGATAGATGTTTTTTCCCATTGAGACCAAGTATTTCCACCATCATCCGAATAAACTAAGGCTAAGAATTTTGCTGCACCAAGTGTACCCTCAGGATGACACCTATATAAAACAATTATTCTTCCTTTAGGTGTAATATGGATTGCTGGTTCGCTAAAATGTGCTACGGGATCTTGAATTATTCTCCCACGATATTCCCAAGTTTCCCCCATGTCTTTTGACTCACGTAGCATACCAAAATAAGGAAATCCTTCTGCAGCGTTCTCTGTAGCCTTGCTGGGCAATAACAACCTTCCACCACTTAGATTTAACAGGCCACTTCTTGAAACACCCGAATGTTCCGCAGGATCTCCCCAAGTAGCACCAGTAATCTTAGGGAATCTTTTAGGTTCGCTCCAGCTTAAACCATGATCAAATGATTTAATCCAAAACGGTATTCCCGGCCTTGAAATCCAATTTGTTTCTTCAGCAATTCCATGTTGTTTTTGCGCCAATGATGGAATCAACTGTACCGTTGCGGCATGTATAAATATTGACCCATCTTCCAATATATGCGTGCCAAAATCAATAACACCTCCATATTGATCAGCAGTAACCAAGCTACAGTCACCCCAAGTCTTTCCATCATCTACAGACCTGCAAAGATAAAGATTAAATAATGGATTGCTGTGGTTAGAATGCCCCAAAAAAGGTGAGCGATGAAAAACCACAAGAAGATCTCCAGTCTTAGTCCTAACTACATTAGGATGAGCAGCGTACATATTTTGTTCCCGATAAACAGTAAAATGTTCCAACACTTTCCAAGTCATAATTACTATCTCCGAAAATAATAAATTTCGTCCTCTTCGATTTGAGTTAATATTCCTCTAGTTGAATTCGCGATCCTTAACAATCATTTTAGTGTCAACCAGTAAATTTTCAAGAATTAACTGTTAATAAAATTAATTTATTTCTTCTTCTATAATCCTATTTAAAGCCCCAGTTGTTCGGGCATTATCAATAGTAAGTTCCACCGCATCTAACATCCAATCAAGTTCTTTTTTTCCATGCATGATTGAAGAGGTGTAGCGCCCCCCTCCACCAACAACTTTCCGTTTCAACATATTCGAACCTATTAAATCTTTTAACCTAAAATTACTTCTAATACTGGATTTATAATCAGTAACCTGCTCAGTCATGAAAAAGAATTCCACAATCGAACCCAAACCAGTCATAACGTGAGGGAGGTCATATTGTTTGAAAATTTCGGACAAACCTGATCTAAGACCATCTCCATAGTTATTCAACTTCTCGTAAGAAGAATTTTTTTTCAATTCTTTTATGCAATGTAAAGCGGCAGTAGAGCATAGCGGGTTAGAATGAAAACTGCCAATTGAAAATATATGGTCACCATTTTCAGATGAAGGGTCTAAATATCCCATTAGTGAATCTTTACCAACAAGCGCTCCTATAGGGTAGCCTGCTCCTAAAGACTTGCCGTATATCGATAAATCAGGGGTAATTCCAAAATATTCTTGAGCACCACCTAAAGAAACTCTAAATCCCGTTATAACTTCATCAAAAATCAATGGTGTTTTATATTTATCACAAATCACTCTTAATCCTTGCAAAAACTCTGCATGTGAATTAATTCCACGCATTACAGGTTCAACAATTATTCCAGCGATATCTTCTATATTTTCATGAATGATTTTTGATGTTAATTCAAGATTATTATAAGGAGCAATCAACACCGTCTTTGCCTGGGATTCTGAAACACCTAGCGTATCAGAAGAAGCGTGAGGATATGGAAGCCATTCATTTGGTTTCCCATAATTTGTATTGAATATCAAATTATCTGCAAACCCATGATAAGCACCCTCAAATTTTAATATCTTTTCCTTTCCAGTTGCTGCCTTCACCAATCTAACTGCTAATATTGATGCTTCAGTGCCGGAATTAACAATTCGCACCTTATCAGCGCATGGTACGGTATCAACAATCAATTCAGCAAGTTCGATAGCAGGCTTTGTTATATTGGTCAAAGCTGTACCTAAAGAAATCTGTTTTTTAACTGCTTCGGATATTACTTTATTGGAATGTCCTAATATTAAAGAACCATGAGCTAAAGTCACGTCCAACATTTTAGTCCCATCTGTTGTGTAAACGTAAGGACCGCTACCTTTTTCAATTATAAATTCTGGTAATCCGGGTAGATTTGAGCCAAGAGTATAATATGAAGCACCTGGAATATATTTTGCGGCCTTTTTTATTAAACCAGAGGTATATTGGCTCACCTTTTCACCTTACATACCATTGAACTTCAAATTGACATTCAAAATCTGTAAATTGTAATGAATAAGGATTTATTTTCCTCATAAATCCTACGCCATTCGTCCTAACTACCACCCATCCAAAATCCCACATTTTACTTTCATATACCATTGGTATTTGAGGCTTAACTCTTATTAATGGATGCGTAGAACCGATCATTAATTTTCTTTCGGTGTAATAATAACACGAGTTTAAATGTATAAACACAACGTGATCTATCTCATCAGAATCAGAACTCAAATCGTTGCATAAGCCCTTTATCCCAACCTTAAATTCGCAACCCTCTTTTGATGCCTCAGATAAATCTTTCAAGGAACCAAACAATCCTCTACCAGTGTTGTCATTCGTGTAAACATGTCTCCAATCATCTTTGACCATAAATCTATACATTTCGAAATCATAAATGAAATTCTGGCTGGGAGCATTCGAGTCTGGGTCGTTTGATTTAATCAAATGATATTTGGGCATATCTCCATGAGAATATAAATGCCTTTCTTCTTCTTTAACTCCATCTAAATAAGGTCTCGCTATAGCTTGAGTACCATCTTCGTTATACATGAAAAATGACATGGAAGGTCTCGGCCCGAACCCATGATAAAAAGAAACTGGCTGACGTAAATTCATAATGCCTGCAACCCATTTATCTTCAACTAAATAAGTAACTCTAAATTCAGTAGACTCTTCAACAATCTGTGAATCTTTAGAGGTAGTATCAACATGTTCGTTAAAACGAAATTCAGTATAGGTTTTTAAATCAGCGCCTCTACGGATAGAATCACGTAAATTTTTTCGGCTACCTTTATTTATAGTTCGATCACTATTCAGTTCTAAAGCAGATTTCCATTTCACCATACTTTACTCCCAAAATAACATTTTATTTATCTAAGCATTGATTCAGTCTAAAACAGGTAATTCGTTATCCGAATAAATATCAGAACTTGGTATCACTTTTGGAAATTGTGAATAATTCACTCTGTCTTTCATCAATTTATTTCTAAGAATTTTTGTGGCCTTCAAATCAATTTTAAGAGTATTAGCATCAACAACTACGCCATACTCCATCTCGGCATGATTTAGTGTGATCTTCTGTTGAATAATATCGTTATGAACAGAATCAACATCACGTTCCAATGAATCACCATAACCACCTGCACCCGCTTGAATACATCGATAAACATCACCTTTATTCAACGTACGCAAAAATTTTGACGGGAGTATCTCCATGTCTGAATCAGGGTTCAAAATATTATATGACCTACTCCCTGGGCCACCACCTTGCGTGCCCCACGGCAAAAATTTATTTCGGTCTGATCTAATCTGCAAAATAGCTTCATCATTAAGTAATTCATATTCTCTAACCATACCTAATCCACCTCGATATTTTCCTGAACCACCTGTATCTGAAACAAAACCATATCTGTTAACGCGAAGAGGTTGATTTGCTTCTATAATTTCAACTGGAGTATTAGCCATATTATGAACCGGTGCCGCTGCTCCATCAGCACCATC
>CAZYCG010000014.1:0-24257 GCA_964645865.1 uncultured Dehalococcoidia bacterium
CAAAACCCATGTAGTTGATTCCGTTGGAGCCGGAGATGCATTTAATGCAGGTTTAGCTGTTGCAATATCTAAGGGAACCGACTTAGAAAATTCTATAAAATTTGCTGTAGCATGTGGAAATTTAGCCGTCACGAAATCAGGCGCTCAAAATGCCATGCCATATACAAACGAAGTATCAAATTTTATAGAAAACAGTTTGTAAGGTCTAAAACTATTTTCCTCTATCATCTCCTAACCCATATTCACCATCAGGTCTGAAAACAGCGTCATATCTGCCGTCAGCCGCTTCTCCAAAATGTTCTCGGTTCCAAAACCATACCCTGCCTTGATCTGAACCTGCTACTAGATCATATTTACCATCTCCATTCCAATCAACGGGTTCTGGATGTACGCCGTGTCTCCAAAATTCTAACGGTTTCCCTTGCTTGTTCCACAGTACAACTTGAGGATGTTTAAATACTGGGGAATTATTGGTTCCCACATTTTTCAAAAAAAGGACATAACTTCCACGAAAAGGGCTTCCATGTTGCGGACCTACTCCAATCAATAAATCCAATAATCCATCCCCATCCCAGTCAACTACATTGATTTTAGTCCTTCCTCTTCCATCTCCACCACCAGGAGTATAAACACCGTGTGTTTTTATAGTTTTTCCATCTTCATACAATAATTTTTCACCTGGTAATACAATATTTGTTTCACCATTTTCCGGTCTTCGAAAAATGGCTAAATCCAAATCTAAATCTTGGATTACAATATCCGGTTTACCAGTTCCTGTAAAATCACCAATACCCGGCTTTTGCCTCCATGGCCCTCTAAGTGGTTCACCTCCAATAATAGTTAGTCTCTGAGGAGGTCCCAATTCAGGTTCTTCTTTATTACCCCAATTTGGATAATAATCATATAGGCCAATCATGTCAGAGACTATAATATCCAATAATCCGTTTCCACCCCAATCAACAAGTACAGGATTACTGTATCCTCCTGTATCTCCATCATAGGGGCTTTGAGATCCACCCCATGTGTACCCAGCAGATGGATTTGGTGTGGATAACCTTCTAATTTCTGTAGTACCATACCTCAACTTCTCTGGCTTCGAAAACCTAAGCGGATTGATTGATATGGTTTTATACCACAAAATATATCCTTCAACTCCTCCAACCAACAAATCAGGCATGCCAGTATTTCTCCAATCACCAACTGTTGGAACACTAAAAAAGCTATTAGAAACGTGAGGATTATGTTGTTTTATTTTTTTAGGCGTATCATATACTGGCTTCCCAGAACCATCTTTACCAAGATATTTACACCAAATTGGATTCTGTGACCTATCGCCTGCAAATATATCGAATCTATTTGATTCAAATGGGTCTGCTACACCAATATTTATATCGATATTGTTTGCACTATTAAATGGTTGATCCTGTATTGTAAATAATTCAGAATAGGCACCAAAATCGATATCGGTTCCATTTAAGTTTATAGGCATATAATAAACACGACCGTAATAAGTTGCTAACAAAAGTCCTGATTCAATTGATTTAGGGTTAACCAATGAAATCCATTTGGTATGTTTTGGGACCTTAGCTGAAGAGTTTTTATGGTGCTGAAAAGCGATTGACGACCCTTTCGATATGTTCTTGTAAAGTGTCAAGATTTTAGCAGGGAATGTTACTGGCCATTTTCCTTCTTTTGAATATCTTAAACGTTGGTCTTCAGGCACGATTTTTTGGAATTTCTCATTGAGACTATATTGTTCATTTTCGGTATCTAGAATTATTAAATCGATTTTGCCATCAGAATCCCAGTCCGCAGCAGCTACAGTACCTTTTTCAAACTTGCCTCTATCTGTTTTTTCTATTTCACCGTCAGTGTCATGAAAAATCACTTCTGGATGATTGGATTCATATTTATCATGTTCTTTAGATAGTTTCATCGCGATATGAGGGCTTTTTGAATAATAACGGGGTTTCAGTATCACTTCTATATTTCCATCATTGTCAAAGTCTGCAGCAACTAAAATACACCCAGTCAACCCTTCATCTTTCTCGTCTCTATGGGGAGCTCTAGACATTTCACCCAATCTCACTCCCCTATCAACGACAGGGGTACCGTCATCTAAAAAGTTAATAAATTTGTGCGAATACATATCATTACCAGTAGATAACATTTCCATTTCACCATCACAATCCCAATCTAAAACATGTATCGTGCTTGTAGGATCACATGGAGCATGCATATTTGAAACCAGAGTTTCATCCCCTAAAACAAGAGGTGATCCATCACCAATATTTGAACCTTCAATAGCGCGCGGATATTTCTGCATGATAATTTCCTCCAATTATGAATTTTTATTTTTTCAATTAACTTTATGTTTGTGTTTAAACCTAACAATCATACCAGTTATTATTTATTTATGGTTATTGGCAATCTTTTTTCAATCGATTCAATCATTGCCAAAACCACTGCTAAAGATTTTTTTGCATCTCTACTGGACACATATGGTAGTGCATCACCTTTTATAACATCACAAAAATGTTTGAGTTGTTCAATCAGAGGATCTACTTCATCTGGAAAATTAGGCAATTTTTTAATTGGATATTGCCATCCAGTTGATTCAGTATTCTCATAATTCCACAATTCCATTTTAGGAAATGATAAGGATTGTTTTGAGCCTAAAAAATAATAACAATTTTCATCAACAGGATAATAATATTTATTCTCATGGGTAGTAGATTCATAAGACCAAGGAGATGGTGAAGCATCAGAGGCAAAAATATTTCCTAAGGCACCACTAGCAAATTCGACTGATATAACAATAGAATCTTCTACTTCAAATTTTCTTGTTTCGGAACTAGCCTTAGCATAAACTTCAACTATTTCTCCACACAAATGCCGTAGCAGATCTAATTCATGGATGAGGTTAATTAATAAAGGACCTCCACCGGGTTTTTCTTTTTTCCAATCCACAGAAAAATATTCATTTGGCTTATACAATGCCCACAACATTGACACTCCAATCAACCTGCCAAAAGAGTCGTCGTTTATTAAATATTTTGCTCTTTTTACTAAAGAACTGTGTCTCCTATGATGTCCTATCAAAACATGTACATTCTCAGACCGAGCAATTTCTGTGATATATTCAGCGGATTCAATTGAATCCGCAATCGGCTTCTCAATCAACATATGAGCTTTATATTTCGCACATACACTAGCGACTGATTGATGCTGGCTGTTAGGAACCGCAATAATCACTCCATGGGGCTTTGTTGATATTAATAAATCTTCCAATTTATTGTAAAACCCAACTTGATATCTTTGAGCTACAGCATTAACCGTTTCATCTATATCAGATATACCCACGAGTTCAGTACCTTGATAATTGGAAATAAGCTCGGCATGTTTGGAGCCGATCACACCACCTCCTATAACAGCTAATCTAAGTGGATTCAAAAAACACCTCTAAATCAAAATCTATATAAAGGGATACAAAATCGCAATGTGCTCTATTTCAAACAATCGTCATCTAACGAATTTAAAGGAGTGAAATCTCTGTTATTTTGAAACCAAGGACGTGAAGATTCAGTACAAGCATTACTGACGGCATTGTAGTTCATATACAAAACAGCTCTTCTCCAGGGCGAAACATTATTTGCTGACCCATGTACCAAGGTGCACAAAACAAATGCTGCAGAACCAGCTGGTCCGATTAATGGTTCAATTGTACTTTCATTTGCTAATTTTTCTAGCAAAGCATTATCTATATGGTGAAGCGCGTATCCTTTTCCTTTGGCATCTTCATGCAATTTTGATTCAAACAATCCGTATTTATGTGAGCCAGGAATTACCAAAAGCGGTGACGTGACTGCGGTACAATCATCGATAAAGACTGTTGCCATAATACATTTCGGCTCTCGCATGCCGTCAATATACTGAAAAGGAGGATAATCTTGATGCCAGTCCCAAGAGGCTCCTGAGCCAAATCCATATTTAGGATTCAACCTGCTTTGGTGCAGATACACCTCATCATTTAAAAGTTGTTTGACAGGCTCTAACATCCTAGGATGGCTAACCATACGGCTATATGATTCTGAATAAGAATGTACACCGAAAGCAAGTCTTGCCGCTTTGTCATCATGTTTTTCCCTGACTATTTCTGGTCCACTTCTACCTAGGATTGATGGTACTTCATTTTGCAATTTAGAAATTTCATCCTTCGTAAATAATTCTGGAAAAAATAGATAGCCCTGATTGTTAAATTGTGTGATATCATCAGCCGAAAGCTTCATAAAGGCACTCCTAAACCAAACTTTTTCAAAGTAAATAATGTGTGATTGTAAATGAAAAAAATATATATTTATACACAAATTTATCTAATTCATAATTTAAATAAATCTGATGTGATTTGATATAACTAAACGCAGGAATACAAACAATGAAACAAAAACATAAAGTTGCAATCATAGGATGTGGTAGATTAGGCCAACAGTACGCTACCGTGTATTCGGCACTTCCCGATACAGAAATAGTAGCAATAGCTGAGTTTAATGAAGACAGACGCAAAGCTGTAGGAGAACGTTTCGGAGTTAAATCACTTTATCCAGACGCTGAGTCTTTGCTTAAGGATATAGTACCTGATATCGCTGCTGTAGTTACCCCAACCAAATGGATGAAGGAATCTGTAATTGCATGCGCCCAAGCAGGTGTTAAAGGAGTTTCAACGGATAAACCTATTGCAGCAAAGCTATCAGATGCAGATGAAATGGTTGACGTTTGTAATTCTTTGGGGGTTGTTTTTGCAGGTGGCAACATGCCCCGAGCTCATCACCATGTTCAGGAAGCATCAAAATGGTTGAAAGAAGGAAAATTTGGAAGCATCCAAGGTGGTTTAATTAATGGAATGAGTGGACGTATATCTGGTGGAGGTATCCAAGCAATTTCAGTAATAAGACTGTTTATGGATTCTGAGGTAGATGAATTGATATGTTGGGGATCTCCTGAAAAAGCTGTTTACTCAGATGACGACGATATGAATTCAAATGGAATATTCACCATGTCCAACGGCATACCCGTAACTATTTTTGGAAATCGTATACTAGGTGAGGAAAACAAGATGACCATTGATATATGGACAGAAGATTCACTTCTACGTTGGTTTTGGACAGATGTCGAAATTTACAAAGGATTCGACAGTTCAGGAAAGCGTAAACTCCTAACAGATGAATTCACAGACTGGCCATGGAAACAATTCAATTATTTATCTAGTTCAATACGATCACTGATTTCAGCAGTAGAAAAAGGAACAGAATTGGCTATTTCCGGTTATGATTTGAGACAAGGACTAGAGATTGCTATCGCCATGAAATTATCAGCTCAGCTGGGTAACGTACCAATTAAACTTCCCTTACCAGATAGGTCATTAACTTTGATGCCAGAAATTTATCGATGGATTGGTGGAGACAATACTGGAAGATTTCAATCTTCTGATGAAGCGAAAAAACAATGGTCTGGTTATGAGTAGCACAGTTGGTATTAGATTAGATAAATAACATTTTTGTTGAATCTATATCCAAAATATACCAAGGAGTATAAATGTATAAGCCAAAATTAATTTATTATCATGATTCAAGACACTATTTACTATATAGATTCGACCCACCAATGAGCTTACATCAACTGCGTAAACCTGTCGATGATCTTATTGGTACAGGAATAGATACGTTAGTATATGGAGTAGGAATGGGTCAAACATTCCTTTACGATACCAAAGTAGGGTATAGATTTGGTGAAAAAAAAGCTTCTCATGACCACAACATAATTTGGTGGAGGGCTTCAGAAAATTTAGAAACAGCTATCAATCGAGGACTTGACCCTTTCAAAATAGTAGTTGATCGAGCACATGAGAAAGGATTACGAATAATTGGAAGTATTCGTATAAACGACACTGGAGCACCAGATGGGAACACATATAATGTAGGCAAACTGAAATATGAAAATCCTGACGTCATGATTGGTGAAGAAGATCCAGACAATCCTCATAGCGCAACCGCGCTTGATTTTGCAAGAGAAGACGTGAGGAAAGAAAGATTGGCTGTGATTGAAGAAATATGTGATAGATATGGTGCTGATGGCATCGAAATAGATGAATACATACGCGTATTTTTCAAATCATCTGAAATTAAACAGAATATTCCTATCCTGACGAAATGGATCATGGATGTAAGAAATTTATTAGATGATATAGGTAAAAAACGAGATGAACACCTTTCTTTGTCTCTAAGAATCCATCCAATTGAAAAAGCAAATTTAGATATAGGAATCGATATAAAAGATTGGATAGGAAAGGGATTAATCGACTGGATTGCACCACATGGAGATCCAAATATTGTGGATACAGTACCGGATTTCGAATGGATGGCTGATGAAATCCACAAAGTTGGTGGAACAATTTACCCACCTTTAGGTAGAGAAACATATGATGACCGATACCAAATGCCAACAATCGAAATGTTGAGAGCTGTAGCTACTAATTTCCGTAGAGCAGGTGCAGATGGATTCTACTTGGCTGATAGACATTGGCCACACACTAATAAGGAATATCAAATTTTCAGAGAAATGTCAGATCCAGATATTTATTATAGAAAAACCAAACATTATCCGTTAGCGTATGAGAGACCAAAGGAAAATCCAGTTTTACCCAAAAGATATATTCCTCAGGTACTCAAAGAAGGGGTTACAAATAAAATACCTATCGCAATAGGAGATGATATTGATTCAGCAATTGCAGATAACGAACTCGAAGAAGTTAAACTAGCACTCAGAATCGGCCAATACAACGTGAATGACCAGATCAATATTGTGGTAAATAACCACTCTTTATCGATTGCAAATGCCAAAGTAACAAGTTTCTATGGAGGAATTGTGCCTTACTTCCCACAAAAATTAGGCATGCCTGGCAGAATTGACAGTCATCACTGGCTTGAATTCACATTACCTGCTGATTTCGTAGTTCAAGGTGAAAACACAATAGAGATTACAATGGTTAAACAATGGAAAGATTTTGTTATTGAAAGATCCGTTAAATCAGTTGAAATTTGGATTAAATACTCTGATCTACCTGAACAGATCGGCGGGCAAATGTAAATCTATCAATGGCACAATATTCTTTTCGTGATTTAAATCATTTTGTGCGTGCTTCGACACCTGCTAAGGTTTCATAAGCTTTTACTAAAGCTTGAGTTCCTTCATCCCCTAGACCTTTAGACAATAGCGAAGCAAACATCTGGCTAGCCAATGAAGTGCCTGGAATAGGAACATTCATGGACTGTGCAGTTTCAATAACTAACCTAAGGTCTTTTTGCTGTAGCTTAATCATAAATCCAGGATCGAAGTCTCCTTTTATTATTCGAGGAGCCAAATTGTTTAATTGCCAAGAAGCCGCTGCACCTCCTCCAACTGCATCTATCGTTTTTTCTAAATCAGCTCCTGATTTTGCGGCAAATACTAATGCTTCAGCAACTGCATTCATAGTTCCTGCAACCAAAATTTGATTAACCAGTTTAGTTGTTTGTCCCATACCAGATTCGCCTGTATAAATAATGTTCTTACCCATTGATTCGAATAGAGGTACACATTGTTCATATGCTGATTTTTCTCCACCAATCATAATGGATAGAGTTCCTTCGATTGCGCCCCAAGAACCACCGCTAACTGGTGCATCAACCATATAGCATCCTTTAGAGTTTAGTTTAGAGTTAAGTTCTTTAGTTATCTTAGGAGAAATAGTACTCATATCTATTACTATAGAACCTTCTTCAATAGTTGACATTATTCCATTTTCACCCAATAAAAGATTTTCTACATCAGGAGAATCAGTCACCATCGTTATGATTACTTTTGCATTTTTTGCGACGTCTGCTGGATTTTTAGCAACAACAGCACCCTTATCTTCTAATTGAGTACATTTAGAAAGTGTTCGGTTGTAAACAACCAAATCAAATCCATCTTTCATAAGGTTACTCGCCATAGGTAATCCCATAATTCCTAAACCAATAAATCCAATTTTTTCTTTCTTTACATCCATTCTTATTATCCTTTTAAAAAGTTACACCACATCTAATTTTAAAACACCCACGAATAGTTAGACTAATCCAAGTTAATAATCGAGTCAACCGATCTATATCCTAAACAATAATCTAAAATCCATTTAATTTTTTCAATTACTCGTATTAACAACATAGGGTTCTGGGTTAATATAATTGTGTTTTGAAATCTATCAGTAGTTAACGATAATGATAAGGAGATTTGATTCTAAATGTACCCAAGCAATATAAGGCAACGATTAAAAAATAACGATTTGTTATTGAGCACATTAATTTTCGGTAGAGAACCGCATGTAGCATCAGCCATATACCAAACTAAACCTGATTGGGTTTGGATAGACCAAGAGCACTCACCTTGGGGTACAGAATCGATCAATATGTTATGTGTTATGGCAAGACAAGCAGGAGTAGCAGGTGTTATAAGAGTACCGTGGAATACTCCTGGAGACATCAAGAAAGCATATGACGTTGGTGCAGTAGGAGTTATGGTTCCACAAGTGGATACACCTGACGAAGTTAGAGATGCAGTGAAATTTGCAAAATATCCTCCAATGGGAGAAAGAGGCATTGCTCCATGGTTTGCTATGCCCCTAGGAATTACTCCACAAGAAGTCATTCAAAAAGCTAACGATGAAACTATTCTCATTTTGCAAATGGAAAGTGTGGAGGCATTCGCAAAAATCGATGAGATACTAGAAGTTGAAAATTTTGAGGTTATGTTATTTGGACCGGATGATTTCACAGCATCTTTAGGTGTTTCAAGCCCTTCTCACCCCAAAGTCGAAAAAGCTATGTTAGAGGTAGCAGAAAAAGTTAAAAAATCAGGGAAGGCCTTAGCAACAACATTTGCTGACCCAGAAGTGGCTAGACGTTGGATAAAAGAAGGATACAGGATGATGAATGTAAGCAGTGTATTGGCACTAGGAACAATACAAACAATCAAAATATTTAATGAACTTAGAGAAGAATTCGGTTAATTTATGCATCTTATACCGGACTCGATTTAGATTTATATTAATATGAAATTTGTTGATCATAGGATAATTGAAATAGATTTAAGTATTCCAGAAGGCTATATCCCTTATCTAGTTACCAGGAACACCTGAACGATGCCCGAAATGATCAGTATCGGAGAATGTCTTATAGAATTGTTCTCCAAAGAACCTATACAAAAAGCTTCAACCTTTAACAGGTCACTTGGGGGAGATAGTTTCAATATTCTTGTTGCTGCTTCTAGATTAGGTACCAATACAGGATACATAACTAACTTCGGCAATGATCCATTCCAGTTATACCTAAGAGAAACAATGATTTCAGAAAATATTGATGTCTCGAGTATAAATGTCGTAGAAGGATTTAACTCTGTAGCTTTTATCGCTGTAAATGACGATGGAGACCGTGAGTTCGTGTACTACAGAAAAGGTAGTGCAGCAACTAAGATTCAACCAGAACATCTGAATGAAGCATATATATCAACTGCAAAGATAATGCATTGTAGCGGAATAGCTCAAGCTATATCTACCTCTGCTAAAGCCACAGTCCTTAGAGCAGCAAAAATAGCGAAGGGAAACAACATCCTAGTATCCTACGACCCGAACTACCGTCATCAATTATGGTCACATAATGATGCTAGGCTAGCCATGCAAGAATTGATGCCATACGTAGACATTTTTATGCCCAGTTTACCAGCAGATTCTGAACCACTATTTGGTAGCGACAACCCAGAAGAAGTAATTGCGAAGAGTCATGCAATGGGAGTATCGATTGTAGTACTTACGATGGGAGAAATGGGAGCAATCGTTAGCGATGGTAATCAACAATATAAAATCAATCCATACATCTATGGTGACGTTGTAGATACTACCGGGGCTGGAGATGCTTTTAAAGGTGGCGTCATTCACGGACTTTTATTAAATAAAACCATCGAAGAATCGGCATTAATTGGGAATATATCTGCAGGAATAACTATAACTGGAAGGGGTGCAACCAATGCTATGCCATATCGTAAACAAGTCTACGAAATCATACAAACCATAAAAATATAATTCCAATTTAAAAACTCTACGGAAGTATTTCTAGATTCATAGAACATTATCAGGCAAAACTTAGCTTTTTTTATTAATTAGAAACCGCAAAGTTTTCATTTGTATGGTGGCTATCAAAAACACCATAAATATAATCAAATATCCTACAATATTGAAAATTCCTAAATCGGTTATTACACCACTCAAAAAGCTACCAACCAAAACTCCTACTGAATAAAGTGCATAATAAAACCCAAATCCTAATCCCCTGTTAGCGCTACTAGTAGAACGACTCAACAAGGCACTTGATGCTGGTGATATGAGTCCGTATCCAAATCCGAAAATAGCCATTGAAATCATTATGCCTACATATTCCTGTGATTGATAATTCATGAACATACTAATACAAATAAAAATTAAACCCGCAAGTAAAATCAATGGGGCAAATCGCTTATCTACTAATCGATTTAACGGGGATAACATAACAACAAATGCAACCAAAGCATATATTGAGAAAGCTAAACCAGATTTTCCCGGCTCGATATTTTGTGTTTCTAAAAGTACGGGGATTTCTGTAACTAGCACACCCACTCCTATTGTGAGTGCCAAAATAGACAGGTAGCTAATCATAATATCCCTATTCGTATTGATAATAAATTTTTCCTGTACGACTGTAGCAGATTGATTTTGTAATTCTATTCCGCTAGCAGAGTTTGCTGATACAGTGGCATGTCGGTTAAATTTATTTTTGATATCCAAATTAAACATGCAAAAAATAATTAAGGCAACCAACAATATTCCAGCATCCATCAAATACACGATGGACAGATTTGATATCTGTGATAAATAGCCAGCAGAAGCAGGTCCAATTATTGCAGCAAGGGCTATAATCGAACCGGTAATTCCCATAGCTCTACCCTGTTTGGTAAAAGACGTCTCATCACCTATTATTGAATAGCATCCAGGTGCCAATACTGAAGCAACTAAGCCATGAAAAGATCTTATAACAAGTAGCTGCTCAGGATTTGAAACTAAAGAATACCCGATTAATGAAAAGGCCGTAAGAGCTAGCCCAATGGCTACAGGTATTTTCCTGCCAAATTTATCTAATAAAAATCCAGACAGCAAATTGCCAAAAAGATTAGTCCCAGAATATATACCAACCACCAAGGCAATCATAAAGCTATCAGCCCCTAGATGAAGGGCAAAATTTGATGCAGTCGAAAATTGAATAAAAAGATCTAAAAATGCAGCAAAAACAACAATCCTAGCAGACCAAACAAGCAACTCTTTTTCCTGAAAATGCATCTCAATTTATTACATGAAATGAATTTTTCCTTTATCTTATTTTATTTATTGAAAACTGAATTATGTTATCAAATCTAAAACAATTCATACACATATTATTAGATATACTCATTTACCATCTAAGCATAATTGTGAAAGGGTTATAATTTTAGTTAATATATGTGTTAAATCATCCAATGGCTGATGGTTTCAAATTTGATTCCTATATTTTTCGATAATAAGGAAATTTAGTAATGATTAAATATAGAGTGGGTTTTATAGGATGCGGATTAATGGCTATGCACCATGCTTCTGCCTATTATTTAAATCCTAAAACAGAAATCGTAGCAGCTTCGGACATCGACAATGATAATCTTGAGTTATTTTGTAAAAGATTTGATATACCTAACCGCTACTTGAATTATCAGGATATGCTAGAAAATGAAACTCTGGACATAATAGCGCCCATTTTACCAGTCAAAAATAATCCGAAAGCTGTAATCGACAGTGCACAAACACAAGTAAAAGGAATATATTGCGAAAAACCAATAGCATCAAATTTAATTAATGCAGATCAAATGGTTGATGAGTGCGCTAAACACGGGATAATTTTTGCTTGCGGTGACGCTATGCGTAATTACCCACAACTATTAAGGACTTTGGAATTTATCAAAGAAGGTGGCTTAGGGGAAATTAAGTCCATAAATGCATACGACCCAACCAATGAAATATCAGGTGGCGGATGCCAAACTTTAAGTGTTGTTCAAATGTTTGCTTTTGATTCAAAAATAGAAACCATCATAGGATGGATGAATGATGCTGCAAGTGATAATGATCAATCAATGGGAGGCTACATTAAATTTGCCAATGGTATTGAATGTTTTCTAAACAACAAAGAATCTGTAAAAAAAGGCATAGAAGTCATAGGTACAGAAGGTGTTTTCTACCATTCAGGCTGGGAAACTTTTTCTATTAGCAAAAAAGATTCTGATGGAAGTCTTAGAGAAATGAATTACAACTTACCTACAGTGGCAAAATCAAATCAACAATTGACCAATAGAATTGGTAATTTGTACAATCCAGGGTTCAGAACCACCGAAAGCATTAATTCTTTCGTTTCTTCGATAGATACAGGAGAACCACTAAGGTGTCCGGGATTTGTAATGCGTAATTCTTTAGAAATCGCTATCGCATTGAGAGAATCTGCAAGACAAAACAATTCACCTGTCTCAATGCCTTTAATCAATAGAGATCAAAACCTCTACCCTGTTATAGGGCGATTGGAAAATAAAAAAGAATCTTTATCCGCAGGTGAATACGATAAAAGAATTAATGAACAATTGGAATATTTTTCATATTAGGAAAGCAAAAATAAATGTGTGGAAGATTCGCTTGGTTCAATAACTCGACAGAAATTATAGACTCTTTTCAAGCATTTGATTTAAATATAGAGAAGAATCCTATAGCAGACATACCTAGTTATAACATTGCTCCATCTCAAAAAATTATCGTAATCAAATCTGAATCAAAAACCTCGTTAACATTTCACCAAATGAAATGGGGTCTTGAGCCTCCAAAAATCAAATACGGTTCAAATGAAAGATTTACTAATAAATTAAATTTGTTTAATGCTCGTGCAGATAAAATATCCAATTCGTGGCCGTGGCAAACTTTATATGAAAACAATCGATGTTTGATACCCTGTAGTGGATATTACGAATGGACCAAATCATCGATGTTTTCCAAAAGTTCAACCCCTTTCATGACGCAGATGAAAGACAAAAAACCATTTTACCTTGCTGGATTATTTTCAACTCAATCCGGGGCCTTCAAAAAAACAGATGTGGGTTCTTGTACAATTATAACTACTGAAGCCAATTCTTTACAAAGTACTATTCATAAACGTATGCCCGTGATAATACCTATCGAAAATGCATCAATTTGGTTGAACAGAGAAACACATAACTATTCTGACATTCAACAATTGCTTAAACCATACCCAAGCAGTTTTATGGAAATTTGGCCCGTATCAAACAAAATAGGAGACGTAAGAAATAATTATATTGAATTGATTAAACCGATATCCAAGTTATTGTTCTGATTCAGACACCATTAAGAACCTTTAGATTCAAAAACCAAATTTCATAATATTCCTATCGTAGTTGCCATCATTTATATCTGAATTTTCAAAGCCGTGTTTTACAACAATTTCAACATTCGTTAATACAACATCAGATTTAACCTGAGCGTTCCTTTTTTCTAATGACACCATAATCCTATGTGAACCGACATCGGCTATGGATTGGGACAAAACTGCAGATAACCACACAGCTGAACTCCAGTCATAAATCTGTCCGCCAAATGGATTTCCTTGTGCATCTTCCTGTAGCTGATATTCAAGTTCAACATTATCCAGTAAATTCCCATCCCAAAATATTTTTACATTGTCCCCTTGCGAATATTCTTCTAGTCTTAATCTCAATAAAATATTGGGTTCAGAGCCAGATGCAAATTCGTCATGTAAAGTGATTCGAATCTCAGGACCGATACCACTAAAGGTTTTATCAAGTTTTACAGGAACATCTCCCCATACACGGTCATAAGTAAATGCACCACGCCATTCACCTGTTTGAGGGTCATATCGATGAGTAGCAGCATATATTTTATCTTTATCTTTAAGAGAATCTATGGTGGCTATTTCATTCAGTAAACTTCTCCTTGATTCTCGGTTTGCATGCCAATTATATAAATATAATCCATCAACTCCAGAATTCAGGTAGTTATATGCAACCGCCCTAGTACGTAGAGAATCTTTATACTTTGGGGTCTCTGGACCAGCATAATTTTGAAAATCCCATCCGTCTACTCTTGCATCCAAACAAGGAAAGAGTTTAACGGAATTTTCCCGGGTTAATTCTAAATATTCTTCAACGTTTATTGAGGGATCTGTATGAGCCGCCCCTGCAGGTATCAAAAGATCAATCAATTCATCATCCACCCAAGCATTTACGTCATAACCTAACCATTTACTGATATGCAGAGTTGGAGCTACGCGAGCTGCAATACTAAAATCTTTATTTCTTGTTTTACTGAGGTCACTCGCCAAATCTTTGATTCTTTTATGAAAATCAGTTAAAAGGTATCTTAACCGGTACCCATAACCTTTTGGGAAATGAAAAGGGTGACGTTGCCAATCTAGTTCAATACCATCCCAATCGTATAATTCACATACTTCTTTAACATGGTCCATTTTATGCTTACGGACTTGTTCATGTTCGAAATTCCAAGATAACTGAAACCATTCTGAAGTCTGGTCTCCGAGTAGTAACTCTGGATTATCGATTCTGAATTTGGTTAATTCACTATGGTGCAAAGTTTTTAATTGATCTATACCAGCCCCACCAAAATGGTTGTCATTCATACGAACAGATGCGAATATTCTTAATCCAAGTTCTCTGGCTCTTTTAATCATTTCCTTATGAGGATCTTCTCCTCTTTCAATCATCGCCAAAATATTCTCATTAAAATTGTAAGCATGAGCATGCTCATATATTCTTCCTGTATGTTCTCCCACAACAGGCAAAATTTTGCTTTCCCATTTTGCTTGATGTTCTCCGACACACCAAAACAGAGTGTCAACCTGCGTATTTTCAATAGGAGCAAACACCTTATCCAAAAACTCATCCATACTTTGAGGATAAGCCGAATATGCATGAGGATTGCCATCCCAGTTATATATTAATTGATATTTATTTTTATCCACCAATTCCTCCATCAATTGCATCTAATTCTTTATTTGGCACGTTTTTTAATTTCCAAACTAATAGATATACCAAAGGGGTATCTGCTACACCAACGGCAAGCTTTATAAGATAAGTGACCCATATCATACTCCATATGTCAGTCCAGCTATAAGTACCTGCAAATGCAACAAGTACAAAAATAACAGTATCGATTGCTTGAGAAACCAACGTGGAAGCATTATTACGTAACCAAAGATATTTGCCTCCAGTAACCCTTTTCCACATGTCAAAGGCTAATACATCGTGGTTTTGGCTAACCAAAAACGCTATCATTGAAGCAATTACTATACGTGGAACTGCACCTAAAATCGTGTCATAAGCTTCTTGGTCAATCCAAAATGAAGCTGCTGGGATTTTCCCTGAAACAAATATCATCACAACCATCATCACATTAACAGCAAATCCTATCCAAATTATCTTTGTTGCAGTCTTTCTGCCATATATTTCGGATATCACGTCTGAAATTAAGAAGGTTAATGGATAAGCGATGATACCAGCGTCAATACTTTCTGAACCTATCGCGATAATTTTTACCGCTGTTATATTTGCAACCAAAATTAAGGACGCAAATACCATCGATAAACCTACTAGATACATATTTTTGACCTATCATCAAGATTTATCCTTGTATTGATATTCAATGAATTCTGTATGATAAACATGTTTAATTTCTTAGAGGTTTGCCAGTTGTTAATATATGGCTTATGCGATCAGCGGTCTTTTCATTGCCGCACAGGGATAATACTACTTCTTTTTCCAGGTCAAGAAAATATTGCTCTGATTCCAATTTCCCAAGAGCCCCATTCCCACCTGTGATTATATATGCCAGTTTACTTACAATTTCTATGTCATATTTGGTCGGATGATTTGAACCGAATATCCTAGGAATTTCATCAATAAGCCTCTCTCTTATTTCACTCCCTAAAACAGGTATCGAATTATTGAATGTAGTTGAATATGGCTCAATTGAGAGATCTAACACTTTTTGTTTAGCAAATTCAATTAGATTACTACTTTCGATGATGATATCTGAGCTATTTAGATATCCTATATTTTTAGCATCTTGCGCATCTTTAGATACAGTTCCCAATGCTAAAGTTGTAAAGACATCTAAAACTTCCGTATATTTTTCAATCGGGTCAGTTTTGTCTTGCACATTTGAGAAAGCCTTTATCAACATTTCTTTACATCCGCCCCCAGCAGGTATCAATCCTGCTTTAACTTCCACTAAACCACAATATACGTTAGAAACTGTAACAGACATGTCAGATGGAAAAACCATTTCCAATCCTCCTCCCAAAGTCAATCCAAATGGTATTGAAACTACTGGGAATGTGGATTTTTTCATGCGCGTCAAAGACGATTGAAATTCGGCCATAAATGTTTCTATTTCTTTCCAATTTCTATTTTCAATCGCATTCAAGATTAATTTTAGATTAGCACCTACAGAAAAATGTTTAGCATCTTTACTTCCCAATACCAATCCTTTGAAATTTGCTTCAACTTTAGTAACAGAGGTTTCAATCATGGATATCATTTCAAAACCAATAGCTTGTTTTGGAGAATGAAAATCCAAAAATGCTATGTCATCCCCAACATCATAGAGAGTAGCACCTGAATTTGCAGCTATGACATTTTGGAATTCTATTTGAGATTCATTCATGATTTACTTTACTAATATTGTTTTCAATAAAATGTTTTGGATTCTTTCGACAAAGATTCAACCCACTCCGGTGCTTTCATACCAATCTTTTCCATTAACTCTAATGACTCATTCAATCCAAGTATATCCCATATTTCGAAAGGACCTAATTCCCATCCAAAACCCCATTTCATTGCTTTATCAATGCTTGCTAAATCATAAGCTATTTCATTTGATTTTGAAGCTGTATATATTAACGTACTAAGCAACACATCCCTAACAAATTTGCTTACATTATCACTACCGTCATAAACTAATTTTTTTATCCTTAATCCGGTATTATCTATTTTGGAAATAGATAAAATATTGTTAGACTCAAATGGTGGATTTACAGAATATTCAAAACGGTTCAAATCGATAGTTTCTATCACATTTCGGCCATCCACTTCCGACTTCCTATAAATCCCTTGTCCCGATTTTGCTCCTACCCAGCCTTTTTTTACTAATTCTCTCAAATAGGAAGGAACTTTATAGTATTCTTTTTCAGATGTACCTTTAAAATATTCAATTAAATTATCGCAAATAGCTACTAGTACATCTAATCCAACTATATCCATAGTTCTAAAAGTTGCACTTTTAGGGCGTCCTAAAATCGAACCAGTTATCGCATCAACTTCGTTAGGCTTTATTTCATATTTTTCAGCATACTTTAATGTTGACATAATACTAAAAAGCCACAAACGGTTCCCAATGAAATTAGGTACATCTTTACAAATTACTACTCCTTTTCCTAATACGTTTTCAGCAAAAATAGTTACTAAATCAATAGTTTTTGAATCTGTGATTTCAGTTGGAATCACTTCCAACAATTTCAAATATCTAGGAGGATTGAAAAAATGAGTTCCCATGAAACGACTTGTTAGATGTTCGGGCAATGATGCCATTATTGAAGAAATCAATATACCTGAAGTGTTCGAACTTAAAATAGTTTGATCATCTACATGCCTACTAATATTCTGCCACACATCTTTTTTTACTTTTATATTTTCTGAAACTGCTTCAATAACCCAATCAACACCATTCAACATTTTCATGTCTTCTTTGGTGTTGCCGGTTTCTATCAATTCCAGAACTGTATCGTCGATTATTGGAGAAGGTTTAATTTCTTTCAATCGGTTGATTGCTTTTTCTGCTATTTCACTCGTGTAAACACCATCTTTTTCAGTTTCAACATCTAGTAGAAGGACAGGAATACCGTAATTAGCAAACAATGCAGCTATTTGTGAACCCATAGTACCCGAACCTACAATTCCTACTTTATTAATTTTTAATTTTTGTAAATCCAAAGCTTATTCCTAATTAATACCTTTAGGTTTTGAAATATCATAAATACTTAAGTCCGAGTTTTTTTAACAGCATTGCTAATTGGTTAATTCCATAGTAATCGGTTTTGCTAATGCAAATTTCGGTTTACTTCATAACTGAAAATCCGTAACCTAAAGATATATTATCTATTCTAAGGAAATCAATTGGAATATTCAAAAACAATTACAGTGTATGGAGCTGACTGGTGTTCAGATTGTAAACGAAGCAAAAGGTTACTGGACAGTAAAAACATAGAATATACGTGGGTTGATGTTGACAATAATGAAGCAGCTCTTCAAACTGTCAAATCATTAAACCAAGGCAAAAGGATAATCCCAACAATAGTATTTCCAAATGGAGATATCCTTGTAGAGCCCACAGACAGTCAATTATCCTCAAAACTATAGTTAACATGGACAGCGTTATAGAAATCGCCAATGTTAGTAAGAACTATGGTTCAGTTAAAGCATTACGTAATCTTAACCTGTCAGTTATTGAAGGTGAAATATTCGGGTTTCTGGGACCAAATGGTGCTGGCAAGACGACCGCGCTAAGAATACTAGTAGATTATATAAGAAGTTCATCTGGCACTTGTAAAATTTTTGGCTTGGATACTGTTAAAGACAGTTCAACCATAAAAAATGACATTGGTTATTTACCCGGTAACATTCAGTTGTATAAATCTATGAAAGCTGTTGATTTATTGAAATATTTTGCAAATCTTAGAGGTGTAACTGATTGGAATTACGTCGAACATTTAGCAAATAGATTAGACTCTGATATTGGTATAAAGATTGGAAATATGTCCAAAGGCAACCAACAAAAGATAGGTTTGATACAAGCCATGATGCATAAACCCAGACTGTTAATCTTGGACGAGCCAACATCAGGACTAGACCCATTAATTCAAGAACAATTTTTTATCATGATTGATGAAATTCGCAATGCCGGTAAAACAGTTTTCATGTCATCCCACGTACTAAGTGAAGTAGAAAGAATTTGTGACAGAGTAAGTATATTGAAAAACGGCACTGTAGTTGCTACTGAAAATATAGAAACCCTTAAAATTAAAAGCGCTCAAGAATTTGAAATACATTTTTCCACTCCTATACAAAAAGACGCATTTATGTCTTTAGAAGAAGTCAGAGACCTGAAATTCAATAATAACATTTTGAAATGCACTGTTATCGGAAGTCCAGACAATCTCCTAAAATTAGCAACACAATCCACTATAGATAAAATCGTCACGCACGAATCGAATCTTGAAGCAACATTCTTATCTTTTTACGAGGACCAGGCAGAATTTTAATGATTAAGAATATCTTTCTTAAATCTATTCGAGATTACAGATGGGCAACACTTTGGTGGTCCATAGGGGTTAGTTTGACCTCAGCATTAATAATTGCTATTTACCCTGACTATTCGAAGGCTAGTAACGAATTAAATGAATTATTCAACAACCCCGCAATGAAAGTTTTCGTCGGTGAACTAGTAGACGTTACAACAGCTGAAGGCTTTTTGACTATGGAAGGTTACAATCTGTTTTTCCCTGTATTGATTATTATATTTTCAGTTATGCTGGGTGCTGCTTTCGTATCTGGTGAAGAAAAAGATGGAACTTTGGAACTACTTATAAGCACTCCGCTAAGCCGAAACTCAATAATTGCTCAAAAGTTTTTTGCACTTTTTTCTCTAACAACGTTTCTCGGATTTATTTTCTTTTTAACTATAAGTATTGGAGCAATTGCTATAGACATGGACATTTCAATTGTGAAAATAACAAATATTTCTATCCACTTAGCTCTATTAGGATTAGTTTTCGGTTGTCTAAGCTTCTTTATTGGAAGTATGACTGGTGTGAAAAGCTATAGCATCGGTATACCAGCTTCCGTTGCTTTAATCAGTTATCTTTTAAATGCGTTTAGTTCGTCCATAGCTTTATTTGGCACTCTAAAATATTTATCGCCCTTTTACTATTATATTGATAAAAATCCGCTTATACACGGATTCAGTCCATGGAATACAGTTGCTCTCATATCTATCATTCTGATTCTGGGTTTACTATCATTATTTACATTTAAAAACCGTAACTTAACGTAAAGGTAACAATATCCTGAGTTGAAATAATATATTTTCATCATCAGAAAAAAAATATCAGTATTATAATGTTAAATGAAATTATTGTTCAGAAAATAACGTTGAAAAGAAGCGAGGAAGTCTATGGATAATAAAAGCACGGCTAACTTTGATGATTCAATTTTAATTGACGCTTTAAACACAAGTAATTGGGAAAGTAGCAATATTTTTGACAGTCTACAGGCAGGCAATGTAACTGCAATTAACGCAACTACTGTATTTTGGGAAGGGTTTGAAGAAACAGTGAATAAAATGATGCGGTGGAAGGAACGATTCAATTTATACAAAGATCAAATCATCCCTGCATTGAATGTAGATGATATATATAACGCTAAATCTCATAATAAAACCGGGATTATTATCGGTTGGCAAAACGCTTGCCCAATAGAAAATGACTTGAAAAGACTCCATCTATTTTATGAACTAGGAGTCAGGATAATTCAAATAACTTATAATGAACGGAACCTTTTAGGTAACGGGTGTTATGAAAGAAATGATGAAGGTCTCAGTAATTTTGGGTTAGATGCAATAAAATTAATGAATGAATTAGGGATATTGATTGATCTATCTCACGTAGGAGACAAAACAACGAATGATACCATCGAAAAATCCGACGTACCGGTCGCGATAACACACGCAAATTCAAGAGAATTATTCAACCACCCAAGAAACAAACCAAATGATACTTTGAATTTATTGAAAGAAAGAGATGGAGTGATAGGTGCAAACGGATTCCCTACTCTACTTCGCAAAGATTACGAGTCAACGATAGAAGATTATGTTGATGCAATAGAAGATCTTATAGAAAAGGTGGGTATAAACCATGTGGGCATAGGTTCTGATTTTTGCCAAGACCAACCATATTCATTTTGGCAATATCTATTTTCTCAACAAGGCACCAAATTCAAAGGCATACCTACAATGACCATAAAAGACCCTCATCACCATCCAGATGGAATAGAAGATCCTTCACAAATGCCAAACATAGCAGAACATTTATCAGACCGAGGGTACTCTAAACTAGATGTGGATAAAATAATTGGAGGCAACTGGGTTAGGTTATTCAAAACAGTATGGAAACAATAAATGGGTTAAACTTTATAAACAGATACATTTTTTAGTTGGAGGAATGAACATGAATTCAAATCATAAAGGACATGAGTATGTAGTTTACGTAGGAACCTACACTGATAAAAACGACCCTGAAGACCCAGCAACTAAAAGCGAAGGTATCTATTCTTTCAAAACAGATTCTCTAACTGGCGCTTTCACACCTATTTCGACAACTACGAATATCAAAAACCCAACATTTATCACAATTGATGATAACCAAGACTACCTATACTCAGTTACTGAAACAGGAATGGAATCAGATAACTCAACGGGTAATATATATTCATATAAAATAAATAAACACACTGCTCAACTAGATTTTGTTAATACACAACCTACAAACGGACTTGGACCATGCTATATCAGCATTAACTCTAAAGACCCTAAATGTATCGTTACTGCAAATTACGGTAGTGGCAGCGTTGCATTGTTTCCTATTTTAGAAAATGGTTCAGTTGGAAACTTGATAGGGTTTAATGAACATGAAGGTTCAGGTGTTAATCAAGATAGACAAGAAGCACCTCACGCTCATTTTGCTGATTATTTTATTTTGGGCCAAGATGAAACATATGTTTTTTCCGCAGATTTAGGTGCAGATAAGTTGTATCTGTACAAAGTCAAACCAAATACTTTGGAATTATCTCTAATTCGAGAAATAAAATTACATGATGGAGCAGGACCAAGACATCTAACATACGATAATTCAAAAAGATATATATATCTTCTGAACGAACTCGATTCTACGGTTACTGTTTTTGACTGGGATAAAAATATGGAGATCATTCAAACAGTAACAGCACTCCCGAAAGGATACTCAGGAGAATCTTATGCAGCAGATATCCACATATCACCTTCAGGTAAATTTTTGCTAGCCACAAACCGAGGGGATGACAGTATTGCAGTTTTTTCCATAGAAGAATCCTCTGGTAAAATCCAGATTATTGGCCATACTTCTACTCAAGGTGGACACCCAAGAAATTTTGCTATTATCGAAGGAGCTGAAACAGATATTTCTTTGGTTTTTGTGGCAAATCAAGACAGCAACAATATCGTCACATTTAAACTTAATGAATCGACTGGTGAATTAATTCCCAACGGCCAAACAATCTCTGTTCCTGCTCCAGTGTGCATAAAACCTTTACACGCCTCTGGTTCATACAACATCTATTAGTCAAATCGGATTCTTTACAATGAATAAACTGGTTATAACAGGTCCAAATAAAGCTGAATTCATAAAAACCGATATCCCAAGGATAAATGAATCTCAAATCCTAGTAAAAACCATATGCACAGCTATAAGTACAGGTACCGAAATAAGAGTATATAAAGGCATTTCCATTGATAAACACAATAAATTAATGTTCCCAAATATGCCTTGGAATTACCCAGTTGAAAATGGGTACTCTACAGTTGGTGAAATAGTTGAAATCGGGAAAAATGTTGTTGGTCATGAAATCGGACAAAGAGTATTTACTTCTGAAACACATAAACAATATGCTGCATGCAATGGTGAAGATGTATTTAATATCCCTAAAGATATTCCGAGTGAAAATGCTGCCATGCTGAATATTCTGCAAGTAGGGCATCTTGCTCTTAGGTCCGCAAACCCTACATTTGGTGAAAATGTAATTATAGCGGGACTTGGTGTGATAGGTTTATCCGTCTTGGCTTATTGCAAAACTTTCGGATTTAATCCAGTTGGGATTGAAACTATACCTACGCGCAAATCAATAGCCCAAAACATGGGAATTGTATCTGTATTCAACCCCAACGACCCTGACATTCAGCAAAAGGTTCAACAACGATTTGGTGGCAATTTACCCGATTTTGCTATAGAAGCAGCATCCAATTGGAGTGCAATTGAAATGTGCCAAGAGCTTGTTAAAGAAGACGGCAAGATAGTAGTTGTTTCAAGACACACAGATAAACCAGAATATAACCCTGTAGGTCATCCATATTTTGGTAAAAGACAATCTATAATTAGCAGCTATGGTTTCCCAGAAAATAACGCACGCTGGAATCGGTTTAATTGTATGAATTTAACAATACAATTATTGAAGGATAATCTATTAGATATTACACCATTGATAACTGACAAAATCCAATGGGATCAACTACCTCATATGTATGATAAATTAAGTACCAATCCTGAAAAAACAGTGGGTGTGATAGTAAACTGGAATTAATTTTCTTTTTACTATGATTTTTTGTATGATCCACCAAAATAACAATTCACGAAAGATATTAAAACCTCTGGCCATATATAGCCGTAATACTCTCTTAAACTATATTTTCATTGCTTTGATAACTATCTTTTTCATTACATCTTGTACAGATTCTGATACTGAAAATAATAGTGAAGATAGCGCGTATTCAAACCCATCAGAAACGTCCAGTTCGATCAAATCAACAAATCAACCTAAACCTATTAACCCTGATATTAATTCTTCTAATGACCCAACGGCAACATCTATTCCAACAGCTGTAGCTATAGCTACAGTTAAACCTAAATCAACTGCAATCCCAAGCCCTGCAATTAAACCAAGTTCTATCAGTTTGCCTACCCCAGAATCGACTGTTAATCCTGTATCTTTAAATACAACTCCAATTCCAACAGTTACTCCAATCCCAACTCAAATCCCAACCGCAACTCCAACATTTGTGCCCGTAGCTACTCCCTCACACACACCTACACCAACTGGTATTCCAACTGCAACTGCAACTGCTACTGCAACTGCAACTGCAACACCTTCACCAACTGCTACCTCGACACCCATTTATGTTG
>CAZYCG010000015.1:0-22185 GCA_964645865.1 uncultured Dehalococcoidia bacterium
AAACAAAATAATGACAATATCATAGGTATAATTTCAGCTAAAGATGTTTTAAAAAGCATGTCTTTTTCACAACAAAGCCTTGATCTCCAATCACCTTTAACAGATGTCATTAGAGATGCATATTTTGTACCAGAGACAAAAAGTATTTCAGAATTATTTGATGAACTTCGTAAAACTGGAAACCAGATGGCAATTGCTATTGATGAATTTGGAGGTATAGCTGGGCTAGTGACGATAAAGGGTCTTTTAGAAGAAATCGTTGGAAGCGTTGGAGAAGAAGGAACTACCCCTAATAATGAATACGAAACTATCGGAACCAACACTTATAAAGTTGATGGTGGAATTGACATTGACAATGCCAATAATCTTTTGGGCGCCAACATACCCGATGGAGACTATGAAACTTTAGCAGGCTTTATATTATATATTCTCGGAGATATACCTTCTGAAGGTGAATTCTTTAACTACAGAAACTTTCGATTGGAAATCATATCAATGAGTGAAATGAAAATTGAGAAAGTGAAATTAA
This sequence comes from uncultured Dehalococcoidia bacterium, assembly GCA_964645865.1. Lineage (GTDB taxonomy): Bacteria > Chloroflexota > Dehalococcoidia > Lucifugimonadales > OSU-TB39 > OSU-TB39. The sequence goes on from CAZYCG010000015.1 coordinate 530, forward strand.
CGATTCTTAAAAAAAACAATAAACATAAAACCTAAAAACCCATTATGTCCGTACCTGATATTAACAGTTTATTTGAGAAAGAAATCCAAAATTCAATTTCAACGATAAATTTAAAACAGCAAGAAATAATTATAATAGCCATATCCGGCGGACAAGATTCTATGGCTATGCTAGACGGTTTACATAGATTAAGCATTAAATACAATTTCAAGCTACATGGCGCGCATTTGAATCATCAATTAAGAGGAGTGGACTCATTAAATGATGCTGAATTCGTTAAACAGTGCTTTCAACAACTCAACATACCATATACTGTTGAATCAATTGACGTTTCCCAATATAGAACTGATAAAAAGTTATCAATGGAAGAAGCTGCAAGAAAATTGAGATATGATTTTTTATCTAAAGTAGCTATAAAATCTGAAGCTAAAATTATAGCTCTAGGTCATACATTTGATGATCAAGTAGAAACTATATTAATGAATATAATGAGAGGTTCTGGTCTAAATGGATTGAAAGGTATGAAAGTGCTAACTACACGGGAAATTAATTCTAAGGATTTCACATTATTTCGGCCCCTATTGAATATTGAAAGAAGTCAAACCTTAGAATACTGTAAACTTAACAATCTTCAAGTAAGAATCGACGAAAGTAATACAAACACCGATATAACCAGAAATAGAATTCGAATTGAGCTGATTCCTTATCTTCAAACATTCAATCCTTCAATTAAAAATGCTTTGGTTAAATTATCAAAAATCAGTTCAAATGTACTTGATGAAGCAAACCATAATGTTAAAAAAGCCTTTAACACTATTGTCTCAATAAATACAAATCATTTTTCAATCAATATTGACAAATTCAATCTACAAACTGAATATATTAAAATCGAGATACTGATGCAAATCATAAAATCACTGCGAGGTAATTTACGAGGCTTAGAGTACGATGATTATTATGATTTAATGTCGTTGATTGAAAATGCAAAAATTGGCTCAAAAAAAAATAACAGAGGATTTTACTGTCTAATAAGCTACAGTGAAGCATTATTGTTTAAAAATGATACCGATATAAATACCATACCTACAATCAAAGGTTCGCATAAACTTAAAATTCCAGGAGAGTTACATCTAGGAACTTGGAAAATCAAAACAAAATTGATTGACATACCAGATAATTCAAATCCAGATTCATTAAAATATTTGCAGAAATCACCTTATTCAGAAACCTTTGATATTTCCCTATTAGAAACAGATTTGTATGTAAGAACAAGAAAATCAGGAGACAAATTCGTTCCTTTAGGAATGAATCACGTTAAAAGACTAAAGGATTTCATGATCGACTCTAAAATACCTTCACATCATAGAGATAGAATTCCACTAGTATGCTCCAATGCCGAGATAATTTGGGTAGTAGGATGTCGTATATCCAATTGGGCAAAAATTAAAAAACCAAACACAAAAGCTATTCAGATAAATTTCGAATCAATATAAATCCAAACAGATTAAATGACTCTATTTAATCTTGGTACCTGATTCATACCAGGCACACTGCCTCTTCTTGAAACAGGAGACCCATCAATCTCTTTAATATCAAATGAGTATGGGTTTGATGGAGCAGACGCCACATATGATCCAATTGCGAATAAAGAAACAGGTGCTTCCGCTTTAACAAATTCAGCAATCTTTGTAGGGGTTAGATTATCGCCAACCATTATTTCTACATGTTTATAATTTGCTAAATCCAGCCTTTTCCTTATTTCCTTAACCAAATCTACCTTCAATCCTCCACGAGAATCTGGAGTATCAATTCTTATCCCTCGCAATTCTTCTTTCAACACTTGTGCGACACCCAAAGCATCTTCAGATTCATCACGTAACACATCTACTAATGCAAATCTTCTAACATCTTGAGTCATGTGTTTATGAAACAATTGGGTTGCCTTGGATGTATCTCCAATTATCAACAGCAAAGAAGGAGGCATACTTCCCATAGGATGTATCGAAGCTAATCTGGCTCCAAGCGTGGTTGAGCATGAAATGCACCCAGCAACTATACAAGCATAGTCTAATTCAGCAGCAACACCGGGATGTATATAGCTAGCACCATACCCAACTACTTTCGTTGGGTCCGCAGCATCAACGCATTCCTTAGCTGCCGTAGCCCAACCCGTATAAGATGCCAACATACCTCGTATAGCAGTTTCATATAACCCTATTGAACCATAGGGAGCCTTAATGGTAAATGCTACTTCATTCGCCTCAACTGCCTCACCTTCGTCTAATGACCATACTTCAGTACCGCTATCAGGTAATATTTTTTGCAATAAGGTTATAACTTCTTCTCTACCACAAAAAATCCCATTGTTCTTCGGGGCAAGTTCAATTGAAACAGTAGGGTTGATATTTTCATTACGCAAAATAGTTAGTGCTCTTTGCAAATGAATATCAGCAGTATCTCCTACTAACACTGGTCTTTTTATTTCAAATTTGCCATTCGAATTAACCATATAATTCACCCAACATTACTGATTACAAGTTATTAGTTATTTATATTACCTTATATCTATATTCAAATAATACTGCATTAATTACCAAAGGCAAGCACAGATATTAACAAGATAGATTTACAATTCCATTTTGTAAATATATTTTTAAACTAATTAACTTAATTTTATATCTAATTAATTATACAATTTAATTTAAATTTCTGATTACTTAATATATGAAAATACCACCAGGACAAATAGCCACAAATAAATTTCCCACAATGACCTTTGGTTCAATTCCTCAAATAAATTTGGATGTTTGGGAATTGAAAATATTTGGTTTAATACAAGAAGAAATCATTTTAAAATGGTCTGATTTACAAAAACTTCCGAAATACAAATTATTATCTGATTTTCATTGTGTAACTCAGTGGAGCAAAATGAATAATGAATGGGAAGGTATTTTAGTATCAACATTATTCGAATCATTCAACAAAAAAGACTTATCCGACAATATAATGGTGCATTGTTATGGAGGTTACACAACAAATGTCCAATATAGTACATTAATTCGACACAAAGGCATTTTGGCCTATAAACATAATCAACAACCACTTAAACCTGAACATGGAGGTCCTCTTAGATTGGTTTTGCCTGAACGATACGCATGGAAAAGTGCAAAGTGGATTAATGGGTTAGAATTTACTCAAAACAATAATCCAGGATTTTGGGAATCTCGAGGCTATCATATGGAAGGAGACCCATGGAAACAACAAAGGTTCGAATAAATACAATCTGATTACCAAATAAAAAATTTTTTAGTAATATTTTAAATATCAAACTGTACCACATACTATAGTACTCCACTTGACACAGACCGTATCAACTATTAGAATACAAATAAATATGTATCCTATTGATTAATTGAGTACTCCATATATAGGTTTGCTCTGCAAATCAACCAAAAATGTCCGGAGATTCTAATGTTTAGTGGACCTAACAGTAGATCAACATACTATTCAAATTCTGAAGAAGGCGTTTATATAATAAGTGTCGCCTCTCGTATTCTAGAAATGCACCCCCAGACACTTAGGAAATATGAAAGAGCCGGATTTATACAACCATCGCGTACCAATGGGATGTTAAGATTATATTCAGAGCTCGACATATCGAGATTAAAATTAATTAAACACCTTGTTGCTGACCTTGGATTAAACTTAGCAGGAGTACAGCTTACATTGGATGTTTTTAATAGGCTAGTCAAAGCTAAATCACTACAAAACAAATTTAATGATTTAGAAATCAGAGAATTCATGAATTCAACACTTGACGAACTCTTCGATAGCATCCATGCACACAAAAATGAAGACCACACCTAGGAGAAAAATTTTGACAAATGGAAGATCCTAATGAAAAAACAAAAGATATAGAATATCCTTCCGATTCTGATTCATCGTCTAACACTGAAGAAAATCCCACCATAATTTTATTAAAAGAAGAATTAGAAAAAGCATTAGCTGAGGTAGAAAACTTTAAAGACATTGCTAAAAGAGCTCAATCAGATCTAATAAACTTTAAAAGAAGGGCAGATGATGAAAAAACAGAACAAAGATTCTCAATAAAATCCAGCATATTATTGTCAATAATTACAATACTTGATGATTTTACTCTAGCAATGGATATGTTACCAGAAGATACAGAATCCGAAACATGGCTAGAAGGTATTCAAATAATACATAGAAAAATTGAAAATTTACTTGAATCGCAAATGGTTACCAAAATAGATGCTATAGGCAAGCATTTTCAACCATGGGAATTCGAGGCACTCCAATATAAAGAGACCAAAGATTGCGAAGAAAATATTGTGGTTGAAGTAATAAAAGAAGGATACAAATTTAACGGCCAGATTCTAAGACCTGCCCAAGTCATAGTTTCAAAGGCAGTACAAATTCAAGAAGATAAACCTCAGGAGGAAATTAAATAAAATGGCAAAAGTTTTAGGCATAGATCTTGGAACAACCAATTCATGTATGGCCATAATTGACGGTGGCGAACCTAGAGTTTTAGAAAACACTGAAGGCTCGAGAACAACACCCTCTGTAGTAGCTATAAATCCCAAATCAGAGGAAAGATATGTAGGAAATCCTGCAAAAAGACAGGCAGTAACAAATCCAGAAAACACTGTTTATTCTATAAAAAGATTCATGGGAAGAAAATTTAAGGAAAATGATATCTCCAAAGATTTAGAATTGGTACCCTACCAAGTAACTGAACATAAAAAAAATGGCGATGCACATGTAGCAATGGGTGAAAAAACATTTTCTCCACCTGAGATATCGGCTTTAATATTACAAAAATTAAAGCAAGATGCTGAAGCGAAAACCGGTGAAAAAATCAACCAGGCAGTTATAACCGTACCGGCATATTTCGATGACAGCCAAAGGAATGCGACAAAAGATGCAGGTAAAATAGCTGGCTTAGAAGTACTAAGAATAATCAATGAACCTACTGCCGCTTCACTGGCTTATGGCCTTGACAAAAAAACTGAAGAAACAATTGCAGTATACGATCTTGGTGGTGGAACTTTTGATGTAACGATACTGCAAATTGGCGATGGTGTTTTTGAAGTCAAATCAACTAACGGAGATACTCATTTGGGAGGAGATGATTTCGACCAAAGAATTATTGATTGGATTTGTGAAGAATTTCTAAGGGAACAAAGTATTGACCTTAAAACCGACCGAATGGCTTTACAAAGGCTACGAGAAGCAGCTGAAAAAGCAAAAATAGAACTTAGTACAACAACACAGACAGAAATTAATTTGCCTTTTATCACAGCTGACTCATCGGGCCCTAAACATTTAGTAATGTCTTTAAGCAGGTCTAAACTTGAACAATTAGTATCAGACCTAATTTCAAGAACTAAAACTCCTTGTGAACAAGCATTGAAAGATGCTGATGTTAAACCCGGTACAATTAACGAAGTAATACTGGTTGGCGGTATGACAAGAATGCCTGCAATAAAAGAAATGGTATCTACATTCTTCGGCAAAGAACCTCATCAAGGGGTAAATCCCGATGAAGTTGTAGCTGTCGGAGCAGCTATCCAAGCGGGGGTTATGCAAGGAGATGTAGAAGACGTTCTTTTATTGGATGTAACTCCATTAACATTAGGTATAGAAACCCTAGGAAGTGTAACAACTGCACTGATACCAAGAAATACGACTATTCCAACTGCAAAAACACAAACATTCACCACAGCTGCAGATGATCAGCCTAGCGTAGAAGTCCACGTTTTACAAGGCGAAAGACCTATGGCAAATGAAAATAAAACCATAGGTAAATTCAATTTAGATGGTATACAAAAAGCCGCTAGAGGTACTCCTCAAATTGAAGTTACATTCGATATAAACGCTGATGGCATTTTAAATGTTTCTGCCAAAGATAAAGGAACCGGTAAAGAACAAACTATCACTATAACTGCTAGTTCTGGATTAACCCAAGATGAAATCGACCAAATGATAAAAGATGCGAAAGACAACGAGGAACAAGACAAGAATAAAAAAGAAGAAATTGAAGTTCGCAATAATGCTGATAGCCTTATATATCAGTCTGAAAAAATGATTTCTGACAACAACGACAAAATTCCTGAGGAATTAAAAACAGAAGCCGAAACAAAAATATCCGAATTAAAAAACAAACTAGCAGAAACGTCTATAGACATTGGTGAAATAACTTCAGCAACAGAATCTTTACAACAAACCATCCAAAAGCTTGGCGAATCAGCATATAGCCAAACTCCGCCAAATGATGCCGAGGATCAAAGCGAAAGTAACGAAGAAGAAAATCCCGAAAAAGACGATGAAAATACTGTGGAAGGGGAATACAGGGAAATATAAAATGGGATTTTGTTAATCCACACGTTGTGAAGGGGAAGTGTCGGAATTGGTAGACGAGCGTGATTTAGGATCACGTGCCTATTGGCGTCCGGGTTCGAGTCCCGGCTTCCCCACCAAAATAAACCTGCAAAAATAAACTATATACCTATGTTAGCAATACAGAAACTCAATATAAAATCACTAACATGAATGATGCTATAAGAAATTTTTGCATTATCGCTCATATCGACCACGGCAAATCAACGCTAGCTGACCGTTTAATAGAACTTACTAAAAATGATAATCAAACTGTTATTGAACAGACTCTCGATTCAATGGACTTGGAACGTGAACGCGGTATAACGATAAAAGCTAAAGCAATCAGATTATTATACAAAGCCAATAATCTAGAAACTTTCCAGTTAAATTTGATAGATACACCTGGACATGTAGACTTTTCTTACGAAGTCTCACGTAGTCTTTCAGCATGTGAAGGAGCATTACTAATAGTTGATGCTACTCAAGGAATCCAGGCACAAACTGTAGCCAACGTATACAAAGCTATTGATCAAAATTTAACTCTAATCCCCGTAATAAACAAAATCGATTTAGATGTAGCTAGGCCCCAAGAAATTGCCAGAGAATTACAAGCAACATTTGGATTTACGCAAGATGAAATTTTGATGGTATCAGCTAAGAGCGGCAAAGGCATACCATTACTACTAGAAACCATTGTAAACAAAATACCTCCACCAGCCGGACATAAAAAAGAAAAGTTAAGAGCTCTTATCTTCGATTCTAAATATGATCCATATAAAGGAGTAGTAGCTTTCGTTAGGATAGTTGATGGAACCCTTTCAAATAATTCTCGAATATTAATGATGTCGAACAAAATTGAAAGTGACATAATCGATCTCGGTATATTGACCCCAGAACCTGAAAAGGTAAATGTTTTAACTGCAGGAGAAGTTGGATACATAGCAAGTGGTTTGAAATCAATAAATGACGCTACCGTTGGAGATACTATAACTAGTGCAAAAGAAACTGCAGAAACCCCACTAGATACATATACACCATTAAAATCAATGGTTTTTGCAGGAGTGTATCCTGCAGATGGAGAAGATTACGAAACTCTTAAAGATGCGCTCGACAAACTTCGTTTAAACGATGCTTCTTTAAACTATACTCCTGAAAATTCGCTTGCTCTAGGTTCTGGATTCAGATGTGGTTTTCTTGGATTATTGCATATGGAAATAATTCAAGAACGATTAGAAAGGGAATATGAATTAACTATAATAATCACAGCACCCAGCGTATCTTATAAAGTTATTACTACAGAACAAGAAACGATCATGATTGATAACCCTTCTAAATTACCTGAGCAAAACATGGTTTCTGAAATACTTGAGCCATGGGCAAACGTAACAATATTAACTCCTTCAAATTTCATAGGTCAAGTTATGGACCTAGTCACAAACAAAAGGGGTAAATTGACACGAATGGAATATATCCAATCGGATTCAAGCAGTTCCAATATCAGTCCAATTGATTCAGAAACCAGTGCTTCTAGTGAAAATTCAAATCGTGTTATTTTAGAGTTCGATATGCCAATGTCAGAAATGCTTGTTCAATTCTACGACCAATTAAAATCACGTACACAGGGATATGCCTCAATGGATTATTCAGTATCTGATTACCAAAAGGGGAATTTGGTAAAACTCGATATCTTAGTTAACAGTCAAAAAGTCGATGCTCTTTCAATAATTACCCATAGAGACGAATCTTATTCTAAAGGCAAACAATTAGTTGCAAAATTACAGGATTCAATCCCAAGGCAATTATTTGAAGTACCTATTCAAGCTGCAATTGGAGCGAAAATAATTTCTAGAATCAATATCAAAGCATTGAAGAAAAATGTATTAGCTAAATGTTATGGTGGAGACGTAACCAGAAAACGCAAACTATTGCAAAAGCAAGCAGAAGGTAAAAAAAGAATGAAAAAAGTTGGTAGGGTTGAAATACCACAAGAAGCTTTTCTTAGCGTCCTCAATAATGAATAATACCCCTATAAGATTATTTATTTCCAAATAACCAATCTGTTAAATGTGCAATTCAAGATTTTTGGTCATTTCCAGAACTTTACCCGAATAACTAAACATTGTAGTATAAAATTGGCTGTGCTAAGTGGGGAACTAGCGGTGCCTTGTACTCGCAAACCGCTCTAGCGGGACTGAATTCCTCTTTAGAGGTTTATCTGCTTCAGCCTCTTGGATAATAAAATAGATGATGAGAGTTGGGTCCCACGCGGCAAAGTTCTGGAAACCCCGTCAGGTCCGGAAGGAAGCAGCGGTAACCAGCCACTCTGGGTGACGTGGAATCGCCTTACTTGAGTCTATTTATTTTTCAATACTAAAGTAGGTTTATCGAATCAGAGGTGCACAGCTTTTCATTTAATATTTATGAAAAACAATATTATTGTAATGAGAAAATATCATGTCTGCTTACAAACCTATTTTAGGCCAAAACTTTCTGATTGATAAATTCGTTCGGTCAAGAATAATTAAAACATCTAGCATTGAAACTAACGAAACCGTTATTGAAATTGGTGCCGGCAAAGGATTTCTTACATCTGAACTAATCAAAAAATCTAGTAAGGTTATTGCCTTAGAAATTGATACCAATCTTATAGAACACTTAAGAACAAAATTCGCAGATGATCCGAACTTAAATATACTTTCAGAAGACGGAAGATTTTACAATGTTGATCAATATAGTTCGATTGGTGAATATAAATTAATTGCTAACTTACCATATTACGCTGCAAATCCAATATTGATCAATTTCTTAAAGAAAAATAACAAACCTAAACTGATAGTTGTAATGCTACAAAAAGAAGTTGCATTGCAAATCACTGCTGATATCGGGCAAATGCGAATGTTGTCTGTTATAGTTCAATTTTATGGCAAACCCAGTATTGTAACTCATATAAAACCTAAGTCTTTTAAACCTGTGCCGAAAGTGCATTCTAGTTTGATAGAAATAAAACCTTATGCCAAACCCATGTTAAAAGTAGATTCAGAAACAGATTTCTTCAAATTAGTAAAATTGGGGTTTTCTACACCTAGGAAACGACTGGCTAACTCCATACATCATGGTTTAAATATCCCTAAATCAATATCTCTTGAACTTCTAGATAAATCAAAAATCGATTCCTCAAAAAGACCTCAAGAATTAAGCATTATTGAATGGGGAAATCTATACAAAACATATAATGAACTTAAGAGTTCAGGATATTTCAAATCAAATATTTCATAATGTTAGTTTACAAATCACCCGCAAAAATCAATCTTACGCTCGAACTTATAAATCGCAGAAAAGATGGTTATCACAATATATCTACAATAATGCAAACTATAAACATTTTTGACATTATCACTTATGAGCTTGATGAAAATATTTTAATTTCTTCAAATATCAAAGAACTGAATTCAGAAACAAATCTTATTTTTAAATCAATTGATTTAATGCAAAATACATTTAGCATCAAGCAAGGCATAAAGATATGCTTAAATAAAAACATACCCTTATCAAGTGGTTTAGGAGGCGGTAGTAGTAATGCTGCAACCACTTTAATTGCGCTTAATTTAATGTGGGGGTTACATTTAGATTCAGATGAACTCATTTCTCTAGCTCAATTAATTGGTTCTGATGTACCATTTTTCATTTCACGTGGCACCGCACTAATTAGCGGGAAAGGCGAAAAAATCAAACAGTTGCCCGACATAAAACCAATGCTATTTTTACTACTACACAATGAAACGATATTACCAAATAAAACTTATTCCATGTATAAAGCAATTTCTTCAAATGAATATACGTCTGGGCAATTCAGCAATGAAATTGCTTCAATGATTGAATCCGGCCAGCAACTTCAAAATGCCAAATTATTTAACTGTTTCGATAAAATTGCACCCATCCAATTTCCAACATTTAAAAAACATGCGAAAAGCCTAGAGGAATTAGGTTTCAATGAATATCATCTAGCAGGAAGTGGCCCCACCATAATGGTCCCAATAAAAACAAGAACAATCGCCAAAAAAGTTAAGTTTGCTTTATGGGACCGATATTCAATTCCTTCCACAATAATTCAAACAACTTCTTCAAATCAAAAGACTTACGTGATTTGATTTAATCAATAAATATACTTTATATACTATAGGAACCATATTGATATTAGATTTAATTGAACCAATAAATTTACGTGCAACTTTATTGAGCGGACAAGCTTTTAGATGGAAATATAAATCAGGTTGGTTCGACGGAGTAATTGGGGATACAGGAATTAGATTAAGAGAAATATCTGATATGAAAATTGAATTCTACTGTGAACCAGATAAAGAGGAACATTTCACTAAACAACTATTAGATTACTTAGGATACCAATACAACATCAATGAAATTTATTTATCTTTATCAAAGGATAAATCTGTTGCTAATGCAATAAAACAATATCATGGGATGCGCATCCTCAAGCAAGATCCATGGGAATGCATGATATCTTTCATCTGTTCGTCGGCTTCCAATATCAAACGTATTACAAACAATATAGAAGCTATATGTGACAAATTTGGTAATCCCATATCAAATGACACCAATTCAAGAAAAACTTTTCCTTCGGCCCAAGTTTTATCGAGTGTGACTTCCGAAGAATTGAGGAATCTAGGTTTAGGCTATAGAGCTGATTATGTTCGGTCAGCTGCTTTAACTGTTTCTAAAATGAAAAAACAGTTATTCTACTATAGAAAAGAATCTTACAATGACTGTTTAAATTTTTTGACTACAATTAATGGTATTGGCGATAAAATTGCTAACTGCATATTGCTGTTTTCGCTAGATAAACCTTCTGCCTTCCCAGTAGATGTTTGGATTGACCGTGTATTACGAGAATCATATTTCGAAACACAAACCAAGATGTCTAAAATCGATATGCGGCGTTGGAGTCAACAATATTTTGGAGAATACGCAGGATTCGCTAATCATTATTTGTTCCATTCTCGTCGGAAAAATAATATTTGATTCAAAACACTATCTTGTATTAGGGAACGCTTATGATTAATTTGCCAAAAAATTCATTCTTATCCATCTCAACATGTGCCAATCTAGCTGATTCCAAATCGAAAGTATTATGAATCACAGGATTTATTAAACCATCTCCTGCCAATTTAATGATTTCTGATAAATCATCTTTTTTCCCCATATGAATTCCAAATATTGATTGATTCCGCATAAACAAAGTTCCCATTTGTAAATCTGCCTTATATCCAGAAGTCACTCCACATATACCATATCTACCTCCTGGTGCAAGAACAGAAATTGCTTGATTCCAAAAATCTGTTCCAACATGGTCAAATATAACATCTGCTCCATTACCTTCAGTAATTTCCATCACCTTTTTACCAATATCTTCTTCGTTATAATTTATAACAAAATCTGCTCCAACATCTTTCGCTCTCTGAGTTTTGAATCCATTACTAGTAGTTGCAATCACAGTTGCACCTACAACAAATTTTGCAAACTGAATAGCAGCACTACCAACACCGCTGGACGCAGAAGCTATCAAAGTAATTTCTGAACTTTTCAATTTCGCCCTTCTTTCAAACATACTCCAACAAGGCACATAAACAGTAGGCAAAGCAGCTGCTCCTTCATATGAAAGATTATCTGGTATTTCAAAAACATTATCCTTGTGTGTTTTAGTATATTCAGCATATCCTCCATTAATCGAAGTACCTAACATCCTATACCTAGTGCAACTTTCATCGTTTCCACTTAAACAATCGTTGCATTTTGAACATACTAGCCTAGGATTAACAACTACTCTTTGTCCTATTTTTAAATTTTTTACTGATTCCCCAGTTTCAACCACATCACCAGCCACATCACCACCTAATATATGTGGGCCATCGAAATTCACTTTAACGCCTCTTTTACCTGCTCTAGTGAAAATATCAAGTCTATTTATCCCACATGCTTTTACGCGAATTTTAACTTCATTCTCATCTATCACCGGTTCTGGAACATCCCCGTATTGCAATACTTCTGTATTTCCATGTTCTAGCATAAAAACTGCTTTCATATATTTCTCCCTAGATACTCATCTTCAAATGTAAAATAAGTTAAGCATATCCTCAACTTTTCTGTTTATATATTGCTTGTGCATGATTAAATAAATCCATAACTTCTCTTCTTTGCTTATTGTTATAAAATTTACCTTTAGTCCCAATCCAATATTTTGAATCCTCTATTCGATCACTAAACCATTTAGCAGATTGTTTTCGTGCATCGCTATACCTACCATTCTTTAAATAAATTGGACTTGTATGGGCAAATACCGGTTGATTAAAACTATCTCGAGATCCACTATGTAATCTGGCTGCAATCCAACCTTCAAACTCCAATTCTAAATCAAATTGTATAGCTCCTTCTTTTAATCCCGGCTGGAAATTACGAGAAACAATAATCTCCCCATTATAAATAAGCTGTACGTCATTTACAGGAAAATTAGAATCCCATTTTATGATGCCGTTAACCGTCTCGTTAGACTCAAGCTGAATAATATCACCAACAACTGCATCATTTGCTTCAAGGTAAATGGCAGGCCCATTGGTTACAAAGGTCTTGCCTGAAATCAGTGCTTTAAGCCAATCCTCATAATCAAAAGTTGATCCTGTATATGCATATACTCTGTTTGCATTAGACACAAACCAATCTGACCCTGTTGAAAGTGGCAATTCAATACCAGTATTTAACATCTTATAATAAATATCGTACTCTGGTTCCATCCAAGTTGGATCAAACACGTTGAATGCATCCACCTTACCTAACGCACCAGCAACAGGTGCCTCCATACCATTCCCATTATGACACCAAATAACAATACCGCCTTGCCTATGTGCATCATCACAAGCATAAGACAAAGGAGGGTAATCCGGATCAAATGCATCTACTAATAAACCTCTACTTACTGGATGTACTATGTTCCTTATATTGAGCAACATTATGTGGCCATATCCAATCTCGTGACTGCCATTGGCATTATGTCTATTTTCCTCTCCGCATTCGACATAGTAACCCTCAGAAGAAAAATCATTTAGCATACCAGGGGCAAATTTGTTGGTAGCATATTCTAAATCCCATCTCTTTAAAATACTTACTGCGGTCATACGCAGATTTTCAACCCTAGGATCTAATTGCAGTCTCCCATCTGGATCTTGCTCCTTTTCATCGTAATGAATATGTGTGTTGCCTGGATGCCAACCTTGATCCTCTAGATTCGACCACTTTGCCATTTCAACCGATATATCCTTTTGCCCATTAAAAACATCTACAGAAATCATATTTGGTATATATTCAGTGCCTCTCTCAACCAAGACTTGCAAAGGTCCTGTAGAAACTTCACATTCAACAAGCCCATCAGAGTAAAAAAATGGCGAACCAGGACCTATTTTTAATATAGAAGTTGCAGGAGATAAAAATTCTCCTTGTGAATCAAGAATTTGAACTCTAGCAGCGACATTTTCCTTTGTAACTTTATCTATTATATTTAAATTTAGTTTTGGCATCATACAATATCAGATTGATCGAGATAATGCTGTAGAGACGTGATAGTCCTACTATTTTCACGTAAATTAAATCCATCAACTTTATTTACATTTACGTTAGTGGTCCCATCAATCGCTCCCAAATCTACAATCTTTTTAATTAAATCAATTTCGTCATTTGCTGAAATCAACAATCTCTTCCCAACATTTTTTGATATTGAAGTCACTAAGCCGTACGCACCCCAATTTGACACACTGGATATGATTAACTTTGAGGTTTTGGTAACGGTAGGGGGGCTAGAAAGATTTTCGTAAAATGGTATGACATCAGCCAAACTACCCATTCCGATTTCATTACCTCCATCTCCAATCCCAACTGAAACAGGAAATCCCTCAAATAAATAATCGATCTTCGCATTAAATTCAGCGATTGACTTACCATATCTATTTAAATAATCTCTTGTTTCAGTAAACCCACATCTTTCAATTGAAATTAAAATAGAAGGTTTATATTTTCCCAATATTTCTATAGCAAATGTTTTACTTTCTTGATGAGAACAAATCGGAAATTCTATCACTTGATTATCTTTACTAATTGCTTCGACAAAAGGTTTAGAATATTTATCGGTTATGTAAAAAACCTTATACCCCAATGAATTAAGAGCATCACCTAAGGCCACAGCACCTGGAGGACCATCCGTCTCAGCTGCTCCTCCAGCAAGTATGTAAAAACCAGTAGCTATTAGGACTGTCCCGGGGTTTTCTAGAATCAAATTAGATGCTTCGTCACAAAAATTGGTTGGTAAATGTTTTCTTAATGAAGAGATATTACGTTGGTCAAAATCTAATATTATGTCTTCTACTGTTTTCATAAGTGTTAATCATGGTAAGTCTATTTAAACTTTACCGAACAAATTGCTTACGGTCACATAATCGCTAAATCTTCATCTTTAAGATCAGTTATAAACATATGTCCCGGTGAATGTGTAATCATAAATGGTAATTTGGCTTCCATAGCTACAGCTTGAGGAGTAACTCCGCAGGCCCAAAAAACCGGGACCTCATCAGGTAAAACATCGGTGGCATCACCAAAATCAGGCTTAAACACATCTTTAATTCCTATCTTTTCACTGTCACCTATTTGAATCGGAGCCCCATGAACACCAGGGAATCTAGAAGTAACTTGTACTGCTCTTACTATCTTGTCTTTAGGAATTGGCCTCATGGATACTACTGTAGGACCGGAGAATATTCCTGCCGGAGATGTTGGAATATTCGTAATGAACATAGGAACGTTTTTACCTTCAGTTACATTCCTGATTTCTATTCCAGCAGATATTAATGCTGAATCAAATGTAAAACTGCACCCTAATAAAAACGTCACAAAATCGTCATTCCAGTATTTTTCTAAATCATTCGTTTCTTCTTGAATTTCACCATATTCATATAATCTGTATTTAGGAACATCGTACCTTAAATCAGCTTTATCAGCAGTATATTTAGTGAAATATGAGCCTTCATCCAAAACTTCCAATACTGGACATGGTTTCGGGTTACGTTGGCAAAAAAGAAGAAAATCAAAAGCAGCTTTTTTAGGCAAAATAACAACATTAGCTTGTACATACCCCGGCGCAAGTTCAGAAGTATGAGTAGTTATCTCATTATTTCTTATTTGATACCTTATATTTTTAGCAATTTGAGTAGTAGAAGTAATCATTTTCATCTAACCTATATTTTTCTTAGTAACATATTACACTAACCCGTCCAATTCCTTAAGTTCCTTTTGTATTTGATTTAATTTGTTCATCGCCTCTAAAGGCGTCATAGAATTGATATCCAAATTTAAAATATTTTTCAACACATCAATGCTTACAGGAAATGGTAATTGTACGGCTTTCAGATCAGGATTTACGCCAGCATCAGATATGCTTTTATCATAGACACCATTGCTATCAAATGAATCGGCTTCTTTTTCAAGCAAATTCAAAATTTCTTTGGACCTAATTATAACGTTCGCTGGTAGCCCAGCTAATTCAGCTACCTGTATTCCGTAACTCTTACTTGCTCCACCATTTAATATTTTTCGCAAATAAACAATTTCTCCATTTTCTTCATGGATTGAAACATTATAATTATTAGCCCTTGGTAATTTATCGGCTATTTCAATAAGTTCGTGGTAATGAGTTGCAAATAACGTTTTACAACCCAGTACACTACTGTTGTGTATATATTCAACCACTGCTATCGCAATTGCAAGTCCATCATATGTACTGGTGCCTCTTCCGATTTCATCCAATATTAATAAAGATTTCGACGATGCCTGATTTAAAATTAACGCAGTTTCAATCATCTCAACCATGAAGGTTGACTGTCCCAGTACCAAATCATCAGTTAATCCAACTCTAGTAAAAATTCTATCTACTATTCCAATAGAAGCGTTTCCAGCTGGAACATAACTCCCTATTTGCGCCATTAATACTATTAATGCAACTTGCCTCAAATATGTTGATTTGCCTGACATATTAGGTCCAGTAAGGACAACCAATTGTTGGTCTTCATTTGACAACAAGATATCATTAGGTACAAATTCACCTCCATACAATTTTCTTTCAACTATAGGATGCCTGGAATCACTGATATCTATTACGCAACCTTCGTTTAATTCTGGTTTTATATATCCATATATTGCAGCTACCTCAGCAAAGGACCCGAGTGCATCCAATTTAGCAACGGCCCTGGCAGTTTCCATAACCGAATCACCATATTTATCTACATGTGAGCAAATAGATTTAAACAAATCTACTTCTAGCTTTTGAAGTCCTTCTTTCGCATTTAAAACAATCGATTCGTATTCTTTTAATTCAGTAGTTATATAACGTTCACCCGATACTAAGGTTTGCCTTCTTATATAATATTCGGGAACCGATTTAGTATAGGAATTACTTACTTCAATGTAATAACCGAAAACTCTGTTGTATCCTACCTTCAATGATTTTATCCCAGATGCTTCCTTTTCTTTCTTTTCCATTTCTTTTATATTCTTATGTGCAAATTTCGATGAATTCCTGAGTTGATCTAATTCAGGAGAATATCCCTCTTTAACAACTTTTCCTTCACCAGGTAAAATTGCTGGATCATCTAGAACAGCATTTCTTATATAAGATATTAGCTCGTTTTCATAATTTACATTTTTTGTAGCATCCAACACCACTTTGGGTAAATTCAAGTCGTTAATCATGTCTTTAAAGTCTGCAATCATTTCAAGTCCCAGAGCTAGTCCTATCAAATCTCTTGGTGTTGCATTACCTCCACGCACTTTATTAATAATACGTTCTAAATCTGGGATATTTTTAAAAACCCCTCTTATTTTCGCCCTTGGCATAGCATTTTTACAAAACCATTCAACAATATTTTGGCGGTCACGTAATTCTTGGATATTTAAAGATGGCCGGCCAATCCATTGCCGAACCAATCTACTGCCCATTGGGGTTTCAGCTAGATCTAAAACCCATCTCAAAGAAGCTTTTGAATCTTCCTGCCTACCCCCACTAAACAATTCAAGGTTTTTCCTAGTAGTTGAATCAACAATCATGAAATCGTTAATCGAATACGTAGTTAATGATTTAATTTGTGACAAAGATGATTTTTGGACACCAGACAAGTAATTTATTATCGAGGCCGAAGCTCTTGTTGCTAAAGGCATGTTGGCACATCCATAAGGAACCAAACTTGTAACTTCAAAATGTTCTAATAATATTGTTTTTGATGAACTTAAATCTAAATCGAATTGGGATAATCTTGTAATACTTGAATACCCATTAGATGAACCTTCTAATTCTTTATCTATTATGATTTCTGATGGATTTATCCTTTCAATTTCTTCATTAAGAGAATCAAGTGCAAATTCAGTAGCCATAAATTCACCAGTAGTTATATCCACATAAGCCAATCCAGCAATCTCGTTAGAGGTTACAATAGAAGCTAGATAATTATTCGCTCCTCTTTCAATTAAAGAATCCTCAATAACTGTCCCTGGAGTTACAACCCTTACTACTTCTCTTTCAATTAAACCCCTTGTAGTAGATGGTTCTCCCACTTGTTCACATATAGCTACTCTGTTACCTGCTTTAATCAATTTAGCCAAATAACCTTCCAAAGCATGATAAGGAATCCCAGCAAGAGGTATACGTTTACCCTTTCCCATTTCTCTAGTAGTAAGGGCTATGTCTAGTTGTTTTGAAATTAAACGTGCGTCATCATCAAAAGTTTCATAAAAATCACCCATACGAAAAAGAAGAATCTCTTCGGAATGATCGCTCTTTATACGCAGATATTGTTTTCTTGCAGGGGTATCCAATTAATGTCCATCCACAAAATATTTACAATCTACTATTAATAACCAAACCTGTTAACACACATATTCGATCCCTAATTAAATAAACAGAAATCTAGTTAAGTGAAAAACCGATTAATCTTCTTTCCAAAATCGTTCTTCATCAACTTTAAATCCATTTGGAACCCACTTTTCTTTCACATCTTCAATCATCCCAGGATGACCACAAGCATATATCAAAGTATTTTCTGCATCGAGTTCAAAGTTTTCAATGTATTTACCAACTATTTCATTCACCCTTCCAGTCTCACCTTCCCATGAACTATTCGCGGCTTCTTTAGGTCTACTTACCGTTGGAACAAACTTTATAAATTCACTATGGTTTTTACTTATTTCATCAATCTCGTCTTTATAAGTAAACTCAGTTTGATAACTTGCTCCAAAAAGCAAATAAAAGTCATGTCCAGTTTGGTTATGATACAAATAGTCTCTTAAGATACTTATATAGGGAACTACTCCAGTTACAGTAGCAACAAATAAGTGCTTATTATACTTGGGCTTAAATGTAAATATCCCTTTCGCTCTTGGCCTTATAGAAACGGTATCTCCTTCTTTCAATTTCCAAATCTCAGGAGTCAACATACCATCCGGAGGCGGAACAAGTTCTACAAAAAGCTCCAGTTCATTCTCATGGGGAGCAGATACAATCGAATAGGCTCGTTCTAAACCATCAATCCCGATAGTACAATATTGTCCCGGCTTAAATGAATACTCATCTGGTTTCGTTATCCATATAATAAGTAAATCTTCAGTCACATCTATTCTTTTTGTAACCTTTGATTCAAGCAATTTTGGTTTGAATGTTTTTTTATTTACCATTTTTAGTGAGAACCTTAATCTATTTTTATTTTTGCAACATTTGCTGTACTTATATTTAATCTATCAATATTTGAAACTGCTCTTGGGTCTTTATTTCGGCTTAAATCAGTCATGATTTCTCCAAATATAGATGTGATTGAAATCATACCTTTATGAGGACCAGACAAGCTAACTACCCCTTCAATATCACCCGAATCAGTAGTCAGATTTACTCTGTCTCCTTCAATCACGCCTATTTCCTTTCCATCTTCAGGACTGATTTCAATCACCTGATCTACTTTTAGTTTATTTATTTTGCCAAATGGTTCAATCGCTACTTTTCTTTTAGAATCATGTAGAACCCTACCAGGAGCATACAAAAATGGTCTTTCCTTTGATTTTATGGATTCATGATCTACTACATTATTTATAGTGTCTTTTAAGTTAGTTGGAGAAAGATTGAATTTATTAGAAATTTGTTCATATAGTGTACTTGTACCTTCAAAGTTATCGCTATTCCAAGGCCATTGGACATCTCCACTTCCTAATTCCTTATATGGGATTCCTGAATAAACACCTGTAACATTTAGAATTTCTTCAAAAACTCTAGAGGAACTCTTGAAAGAGAATCCTTCTATATCCATATTCATACCAAGGCTTGATAAAAATTCCCAATCTTCGACTAAATCTTCACTTTTCCCTGATATTTTTTCAAGAAGTTGAACACGCCGCTCCAAATTCGTATATGTTCCATTTTTCTCAGCAAACAATTTAGATGGAATTACTACATCAGCTATTTCAGTTAATTTATTATTAAATGAAGAATGTACAACTAAAAAGTCTAATTTATTTCTGTTATTTATAATTATATTAATATCGTTTTCAGTAATGAAGTCATCTCCATCTAATAAGTAAAGTGCCTTTATATATCCTTCTTTTATTTTATTATCTAGTTCAGATATTCTTATCCCTGGTTTACTAGGAATTTCAATCCCCCAAATAGATTCAAATGTTTTACGATCAGATTCAACATTTACCTTTCTGTAGCCAGGCAATAAATCCGGAGTACAACCAACATCACGAGACCCTTGTTGATTCGCCCCATGGAACATCGGATATAAACCAGACCCTGATTTACCAATATTTCCAGTAACCAAAGCTAAATTGATTATATTTTCCACATATTCTCTAGGGAATGCTGATATCAATGAATCCATTCCATATATAAATGAGCATGGTTTGCTATTAGCTATAACCCGTGCCGCATTCTGAATATCATTTTGAGTTATTGACGTTATTTCTGATACTTTGACTAAATCATATGACCATATATCATTTTTGAATTCAGACAAATTAGAACATTTCTCTGCTAAAAACTCGTGGTCATCAAGAGATTCATCTAATATTACCCGGATAATTCCTGCGACTAAAATTGCTTCTGTTCCAGGCTTGGGCCTCAACCAAATTTTTGCATATCTGGTCAATTCAGTTTCTCTCGAGTCTATAACAACAAGTTTAGCTCCAGTTTTAATCGCTTTTTTTATTGGTACACCAACCACACCTTGTTCTTCAGTCAAATTCGCTGTCATAACCAAAAATCCGTCAGCGTTTTCCAAATCCCAAATACTATTAGTAGCAGCTTGTATTCCGAGAGTTCCCTCTAACGGGTCAACTAATTCTGGATATCCATTAGTAGAAACATCTACATTATTAGTCCCCATAACCAATCTCGAAAATTTTTGAGCAATATAATTATCTTCGTTCGTTCCAATCCCAGATGCTATTAGTGCGAACTTATCACCCTTATATTCGTTTAATTTATTGCTTAAATAGGGTATCGCTTCATCCCATTCAGTTTCTATAAATCCTTCTTTGGCCTTGATTAATGGTTTTTCGAGTCTATTCCGATCATTTATAAACTCCATACCAAATTTACCCTTAAAGCATAGCTGTCCATGATTAGCAGGAGACTTAACCGGTGATTTGGTACGTATAACTTTTTGCCTAGAATCTATTTCAAGTTCAATATTGCATCCAACTGGACAATAATTACAAACAGTAGAAATTGTAGTAGCAGCTTTTGACCATTTATGTTTTTTTTCTACTAATGCTCCAGTAGGACACACGTCTATACATGCTCCACAAAATTCACAACCAGACTCCAATATTGAATTTCCAGTTGATGTACCAATTAGACTTTTCCCTGCTCGGTCCATCAGCGTAAGAACATTATCCCCTCTAACTTCGTCACATACCCTCACACACCTAGCACAAACGATACATAAATTAAGGTCCATATCCCAAAAAGGCTCATCAACCTTCAGAGGTAAATTCCTATAGTTATATTTAAAATTAGTATCTAAATCCATTTCCAAATATCTAACGGTGTCTTTGAGTTCACATCTTTCATTCTTTGGACACGTCACGCATCTATCATTAACTGAGACATGTCTCAAACAAGTATCTGCAGGACCACATAAATCAATCCTGTGACAATT
>CAZYCG010000015.1:22285-24220 GCA_964645865.1 uncultured Dehalococcoidia bacterium
AGACATGTCTCAAACAAGTATCTGCAGGACCACATAAATCAATCCTGTGACAATTTAAACAGCCGTGAGGATGTTCGGATATAAGCAAATCCATCACATCTTTACGCAAGTCTTTTACTGTGTCAGTATTGGTGTTTACAACCATCCCATCAGATACTGGGGTAGTACATGAAGCCGGTAACCCCCTGCCTCCTTCCACTTCGACAACGCACATTCTACAAGCACCAAATGACTTCATCCCCGGGTAGTAACATAAATAAGGTATATACATTCCCGCATCAATAGCCGCTTGTAATATATTAGTTCCAGGCTCGGCTTTGATTAATTGGCCGTCTATATTTAATTCGATATGATTAGACATCCTTGATTAAAGTCCTTTATTGATTCATTTTTCCATTAAAAATTAAATTGACCGGCTTAGACTCTGGCAAACCAGAAGATCCATAAGGCTTTGTCGAAATAGGGAAGTGATATTCAGACTCGCATCCACCAGTTGGACATTTTTTTTCAAATACATGAGTGTCAAAATCAGACTTGAAATATTGTAAAGCAGATCTTATCGGGTTAAATCCAAGTTGGCCATGACCACATAAGGAACCTGCTTGCATAGCTCCTCCTATTTTTCTACATTTTTCAAGATCTTGTTCACCAGCTTTGTATTCAGCAATGTTATTAATAGTCTCAAGCATTTGTGACATACCTAATCGACAAGGAAAACATTTGCCACAAGATTCATATTGACAAAAAGCCACTAGGACACGAGTTAAATCTACTGCACAGGTAGTCTCGTCTGCAACAATTATCCCTCCGGAACCTAAAATTGCTCCAGCTTTAGCCATTTCATCAAAGTCTATATTGATATCTAATCCAGCTTCTCCTAAAACACCCCCAAGCGGACCTCCTGTTTGCAACAACTTAATTTTATTCCCACCTTTTACACCACCACCTATCTGATTAATAACTTCACCTATAGAAATACCCAAAGGTACTTCATATAACCCCGGGTTATTAATCTTTCCACTCAAACAGATTATCGCCGTCCCAGTACTCTTATTTACCCCTATATTTTTGAACCATTCACCACCGTTTTGTATTATTGAAGGTATATAAGCCAATGTTTTCACATTATTTATATTAGTCGGCTTTCCCCAAACACCGAATGCAGCAGGAAAAGGTGGTTTTGACCTAGGCATTGACCTCTTACCTTCAATGGCATCCATAAGTGCAGTTTCTTCGCCAGCCACATATGATTCACCGGTTAAAGAAACATCTATATCAAAAGAAAAACCTGAACCCAAAATGTTTTCACCCAAAAGACCTTTTTCATATGCTTGGGATATCGCTGTTTTAATTTTATTTATTGGCCCAACGTGACCATGTCTTACAAAAACAATTCCATCTGATGAATTTGTAGCATAGCCAGCTAAAATAATTCCTTCAATAAGAGTATGTGGATCACTTTCTAATATACCTTTATCATTAAAAGCCCCTGGATCTCCTTCTTCACAATTACATAATATATATTTTTCTTTGGTATTAGCCTTAGACAAAAAACTCCATTTCAAACCAGTAGCAAAAAAAGCACCTCCCCTGCCTCTTAACCCCGAATCCATTACTTCTTGAAGAACCTCTTCAGACTTCATGTTTGTTAAGGCTTTATTCAAACCCGAGTACCCACCACGTCCAATATATTGATTAATATCACAAGGATCTATTTCGCCAGCATTCCTTAAAACAATTTTGTGCTGCAACTTAAATATAGGATCCTGAAGCAAATTAGGAATAGTGTCGTTATCTTCAGTTGTTTCACCCAAAGTCCCAATCAAATTTGATTTAGGAAAATTTGATTTCACCAAACAACCATCTATGATATTTGATATATTTTCCGGACTTACATTTCCATAAAGTAATCTGGTACCATCAGGAATCTTTATA
>CAZYCG010000016.1:0-24017 GCA_964645865.1 uncultured Dehalococcoidia bacterium
GATGACATAATTATCGAGTTAAGTGAATAATTCCTGTAATTTTAAGGAATTGATTTACCTGATTTTGTACCTGTATATACATGATTATCTATAGAAACTTTACCGTTAACTAATACATAAGGTATTCCAGAAGGATATTGTTTAGGGTCATCATATGTAGATGTATCTATAACATTGTTTTTATCGAATATTGTTATATCTGCAAAGTATCCTTTATGTAGTTTTCCTCGATTTGTCAGCCCAAATCTTAAAGCTGGTCTTTCGGTCATTCTGTGTACTAAATTCTCAAGTGACATTGTATTGTATGTTCGATGTAGCCTGCCTAATATCCTTGGAAATGCGCCATATGTTCTTGGATGGGGCATACTACCAGCGGGTGTTATATCACTGCAGACCATATAGTCATCACGAGCTAGGAGATCCATGCAGTCTTTACTGACTTGACGCCATAAAGATAGGTTTACTGGAGGCGGCATGACATATCCTAGTTCCAAATTTTCCGATATAAGTAGGTCGCATAGTGTTTCTCCTATGGAGCTATTTCTGGACTTAGCTAAATCAGGTAATGTTTGGCCTTCTAATTCAGGGTGATTTGGTGAATAAGAGAATATCATATCTTCGACTTGCCGTGAGTAATTTACACTTTGTTCGAGTTCATCGGCTATCTTCTTTTTTGCAGATTGGTTTCCTAATCTTTCTAACAATTTAGCAGGTCCTCCATCTTGAGCCCAGCTAGGAATATAACTTACGGGGATTGTACTCCCTGATGGATATGGATAAATGTCTAGAGTTATATCACTGCCATTATTTTTTGATTCATCTATCAATCTCATATGTGACTCGACGGATCCAGCGTTGGTAGGATCAGTTCTATAATGAGCAATATGAAGTTTGACACCAGATTTTTCTGTGATTTCTAGTGCTTCTGCAACACCTCCTCCTTTGAAGGCTCGTTCAGGATTGGCTCTTCTTGGCTCTGACATATATATACCATTTAATTGTTTTACCAATTTACAAATTTCTATTAATTCTTTTGTACTAGTCCAGGGTCCTGGGTAATAACTTGAACCGGTAGAAAAGCCTACAGCTCCTTGTTCGAATCCCTGCTCAACAAGTTTTATATATTTTTTCATCATGTCAGTATCTAAAGGTACGTCTTTGAATCCCGCCACCTCTAACCTTACTGTGCCATTCGGTATCAAATAAGCTGTGTTAATACTAACTTTGTGGTGGTAATGGGTTTTAAACGAACTAACAGAGCTCATATCTAGATCTGCTGGCGGATATCCAAGTAAGCCACTTAACCAGTGTCTATAAGTCAGGTAATTATTTTTAGATAAAGGTGCGTAAGACATACCGTCAATGCCCAAAAGTTCTGTGGTAATGCCTTGTTTTAATCCATATTCATGGTCTGGATTAATCAATAAATCTCCTTCCGAATGAGTGTGTGTATCTATAAAACCAGGTGCAACAATTAAATTAGTTGCGTCAATTATCCGCTTAGATTCAACATTATCGAGATGGTCTATTGCTTCTATTCGTTCACCTTTAATTCCAATATCGGATTGGAATTGAGGGTTTCCAGTGCCGTCAATAATTGTTCCGTTTTTTATGATAATGTCAAACATCATTTGTATTAAGTGGAGATAATATTTTTGTTATTGTTAAAAATTTCAGTAATGAGGTTTTAAGATATAGTAGGATGTGATTATAAGGAGTTAATAGAAATATTAACAATAGATTTATAGGTAGCGCCAAGCAACCCACAATTTTCATTTATTCAACCTTTATAGATGTATAAACAAATCGTGATGTAGTACACCTATATTAAAATTTGAAGTAATTGTAGCACAATATCATTCGCTAAAATAATGGTATATTATTGGGTTAGTTAGTAATAACATATACAGATATATTTGCTTGGAAAAATTTAAGGGGAAATTATGGGTAATACACGTGAGATAGCCACGTTAGCTGGAGGTTGTTTTTGGTGTCTTGAGGCCGTATTTCTTGAAGTTAACGGTATTATAGAAGTTGTATCTGGATATACGGGAGGGAGTACTGATTCACCGAGTTATGAAGATATTTGTACGGGTGACACAGGACACGCTGAAGTTGTCCAGATAAAATTCGATACAGAAGTATTAGGGTTTCAAGATGTTGTAAATATATTTTTCTCAATACATGATCCTACTACTCTTAATAGACAGGGTAATGATATAGGTTCTCAATACAGATCAGCGATTTTTTATCACGATGGAAATCAAAAGCAAATATCTTTAGACACGATTGAAAAATTAAATGAAGATAGATTATGGCCGAATCCGATAGTGACAGAAATTACACAATTAGGAATATTTTATCGTGCTGAAGATTATCATCAAAATTATTACCAGTTGAATCCAAATAATCCTTATTGCCAGTTTGTGATTTCGCCAAAATTGGTAAAGTTTAAGCAACAAATCAGATATAAATGACACACTTAAGAATAAGAAAATCTAATACCAAAGATGGTTATTTGATGCCGGGATTAAAGTATGGTGCAAGTCAGGTAGTTGTCGCCCATGATCAGATTTTTGTTTTAGGCCAAACTGGATTGACACTGGATAATAAAGGTTTTGTTGGCGAAGGAAATCCAGCTCAACAAGCTGAAAATGCTATGCTGAACGTTAAAATGTTGCTTGAAGAGTCCGGTGCCACGATGAATGACATTTGTAAAATAATTCCATATACAACTAAACGTTCTTACAGGCATGAAGTTTACCCAGTTATTTCGAAGTATTTGGAAGGAGTAAATCCAGTTTCAACAGGTATAGTAGTTAAATCTTTGGCGAAACCATATCTGGATTTTGAAATTGATGTATGGGCCGTGCTACCTAAAAACCCTGGTGAGCACCATAAAAGACTATCTATGGTTAATGCGCGAAATGGGTATTTAATGCCAGATTTAAAATTCCAAAATGCCAGAGTAATAAAGGCGAATGATAATATTTTTTTACAAGGACAAACTGGATTAAGTTTAAATGGCAACCAATTTATTGGAGAAGGTAATCCAGCATTGCAGACGGAAACGGCTATGAAAAATATAGTAGAGTTATTGAGTGAAATTGATTCTTCTTTAGAAGATGTATGTAAAATAACTGTTTACATCACTGATATATCATATAGGTCCCAAGTATACCCTGTGATTGCAAAATATTTTGGAAATATTGCTCCAGTTTCGACTGGTGTTGTGGTAAAGGGATTAGCTAGAAAAGAACTTGATGTTGAAATAGATGTATTTGCATGTTCCTCTTCTGGTAAGCAACATCAAAGATATTTTGAATCTAAACCCAATTATCTGCCTGAATTAGACTTTCCATTGAGTAAAGTCGTGAAAGCCGGTAAATCGATATTCTTGCAGGGTCAAACTGGATTATCATTGGAAAATGGGAAGTTGATTGGTAAAGGTAATCCTAAGTTGCAGGCTGAAGTGGCTATGCAAAATGTAAAATCATTATTGGCTCGAGTTAATTCTAATGTGAAAGATATATGTAAAATAATAACTTATGTTAAAGACCAAGATACAAGAGATATTGTTTATCCAGTAATAGCTAAACATCTAGATGGCGTTTATCCAGCTTCAACAGGCTTAGTTATTGAATCTTTAGCAAGCGAAGAGTTGGATTTTGAAATAGATGTTTTTGCTGTAGAAAGTTAAAATTTAGCTTATTGCATCAATTATTTGTTGTGCATGGCCTTCGGGTTTTACTTTACCCCATATTTTTGCAACACAACCTTTTTCATCTATGAGAAAAGTCATTCTTTTCATTCCAATAGTCACTTTACCGTACATGTTTTTTTCACCCCATGCCCCGTAATTTGTAGCTACTGTATTATCTTCATCAGCTAAAAGTTCGAAGTTTAGGTCAAATTTGTTAATGAATTTATCATGGGATTCCAAATTGTCTGGGCTGATACCTAATATTTTAGTTCCTTTAGCTGAGATTTCGTCTGATCTATCTCGGAACTCGCATGCTTCGATGGTGCATCCAGGAGTGTCATCTTTTGGGTAAAAGAATATGACTACCTTTTGTCCTTTTAGGGAATCTAAGTTAACTAATTGTCCACTTGAACTAGGTAAAGAAAATTGTGGGGCGGTTTCACCTACTGTTAATTTCATATGGAATCCTTGTGAAGTTTATTGAATTTATTTTAATATGCAATATAGCTTTGTGTCTATGTGGATTAAAGTTGTGCGTTTGTGATCAGGTGAATCAAATTCAACTGCTTTTCATATAATGGATATGAGTTCACAGATGCGTTAAACCGCCGTTGACTTATATAATGTCAAATTAGAAACTTAAAAGTGTCGAACAATAAACAATCAAACAAAATAATTTTAAAGGCTAGGGGTGTAAATTGAAAATAACTTTAGATCAAGCAGAAAAAATAATATCTTTTGCAAAATCGAAGATTGCTGAACTCGATGTGAAAATGAGTGTGACAGTCACGGATGATAGGGGTGATTTAATTGCAATGATTCGCTCTGACGGGGCTTCGTGGAGAACTCCGACTATTTCTAAAGGTAAAGCTGTTGCAGCTGCTTGTTTTGGATTGTCAACAAAAGAACTTGAAGGCCGTGCTGGGTCTCCAATTTTTCAGGCGTTTACTGTTGCTGAAAATGGAATGTTTATAATGGGTCAGGGAGCTTTGCCTGTCTATCAAGAAGGGCAGTTGATTGGTGCTGTTGGAGCAAGTGGTGGAACACCTGTTGAAGATGAAGAAGTTGTTGCATATGGTATCTCAGAAGCTGGATTGTCACACGAATAATTTCGATAAATAAATTTATTTGTTCTTTTCAATCATTTCGCGGATGTTATTTGCATTAGGGATTTCACCTTCGGTACGCCATATGGGAATTTTGTTACTTAATAATATAAAAGTGGGTACGGACCGTACTTTGTATTTGTCCCATAGGTATTTTCCTGCGTTTGACCGAACATCAATGCGTAATAATTTGCAAGTACTATTTAATTTGGTTTCAAGCCTGCTCACGGCAGGTTTCGCCGCTGTGCATGCTAGTCACCAATCTGAATAAACATATATCAAAAGGGCTTGATTTTTTTCAGAATGTGAATTGAAATCATGAATGGTTTCAATGTTGTTATTTTTTGTAGATGTTAAAAAAAGTAACCCACCGATAAGGAATATCGATATTATGGTGCTAGGAACTGCCCATTTGTATCCGAATTGCTTTCCTATGAGCAAACTGACAATTATTGATAATAGTACGCACACTATTATCAAAGAATTTTGATTGATCAAGTTGAACATGTGGGAATTTCTTAGATGTATATAATGTTAAATTCGTTAATTTCTTATTTAAATTATTCTTATTCTTCTTCAACCACGACGGCCGTACCATATGCTAGAATTTCACTGGCTGCTGCGGATACCATAGAAGTCATGAATCGTAGATTGATAACGGCATTTGCATCCATGTCTTCTGCTTTTGAAATCATTCGTGATAATGCTTCTTCCCTTGATTGACCCAGCAATTGTGTATATTCCGTTATTTCTCCACCTACCAGATTTTTAAAAGCTGCGATTATATCTCTTCCAACATTCTTTGCTCTAACCGTACTGCCACTGACAACTCCTATAACCTTTGTTACTTTGTAACCTTCAATGGTGGGTGTGGTAACTATTTTCAATTTTCCACCTCGTTTAATTTACTATCAGATTTGTTTTTAATATTTTCGCGTATCATTCCTACGAATATTGTGATTATACCAATGGCTACAAGCGAGATTGCAATTTTATATATCAAATGAACATCTTCAGATAAAAACAATGCGATAACAGCATAATACAGACCTATTGCTATTAAAATAGTAAGCCCTATAAGTGTCGCTATTGCTCCAATTTTGGTGATTTTCAATACTCACCCCTATATGTGTATATGCTGTAAATAAAGGATCAATATTTATGCTTTAACAGGAATTAATTTTACAGTAACCAAATCAAGAAGTCATATATTCAAATATTGATAATGATATTTTTGCTAGTTTGTTATCTATATCAGGTTCGTCTGTAATATCCTTTCCCATTATTGCCACCGCATAGGCACCTTTAGGTCCCCATACTGTTCCCACATCACATCTGACACTATAGACTCCGCCAGTTTTGTGAGCTATTTGTATGTCTTTAGGTATGTAATGGGGGATTATAGATTTTAATTTTTGACTTTTCAAAATTGATAAAACTTCATTTGTCGAAGATTTGGATAAAATGTTCCCTACGGTTAACATTTTTAATAGTTCAACCATTTCGAATGGAGTAGATACGTTCGATTTATTTTCGTCTAATGCTGAACAGTCAACCGGTGGTATATAGTTTCCGTCTATTATTCTAGCAAGGTCTTGATAATCAGCTTTTTTAGGTGGCTCGATACCTGCCAAGCTAGATAATAAGTTGTCACAGGACATAGGAGTAACGGTTTTCAAAAGATTATTTTCTTTCATGAAAGAATTAATATTATCTTTGCCGATCATGTTGTACAGAATATCTGTCGCAGTGTTATCGCTGATGATTATCATTAACATAGCTAAGTCGTAAAGTGTAGGTTCTATACCTGGGTTAAGTTCTCTTAGTACTCCAGACCCTCCTGTTTTTAAATCACTTGATAACGTAACTCTTTGTTGCATATCTATCTTGCCCAAGTCGACGTGTTTATAAAGCGTAATTAATAAAGGTATTTTAAATACGCTGGCCATAAAAAACGTCGAGTTTTCATTGAGGTAAATGCTTTTATCATTTTCAAAATTTAACGCTGCAATTCCAATTTGACCGTTGATTTGCGAAACTAGAGATTCGATTTGAGTCAAGTTGTGATTATTAGATTTGGTTATGCTGCCCAAAATTTCCACCAAGGAGATTTATCAGATATTTTATTTATATCGGATTCGAGTTTAGGAATTATCTTGTAAAGTTCGTTGATTTGATTCATTTGAGATTCAATCTGTGTTTTTTGGGATTCTATTTGTTGATCTTTCAGGTCGAATTGTTTTTTCAACAATTCCATATCCAGAATGTTATTCGGCGGATTACTTTCGTTTGCTTCATTTTTAAATTTGGTTGAATCGTGAGATGTAGAATTTATATCATCATTTACATCAATCAGGTAAATGAAACCTTGTGGAGTTTTACCTTTAGTAGCTTGGATTTGGCCTTTAGATATCCTTCGACGAATAGTTTTTTCGGATACCCCGAGAATTTCAGCAGCTTGTTTTATTTTTATTCTAGACAATTTATCGATACCCCTTTCGAAGTTTTGCTAAATTTATAGTATTCAGTATTACCACTGGGGGTGATAAAAAAAAACTATTTTTATGGTTAACAATTAAGAATAGATAAAATGTTACTTTGATGAATTCTGTTATTTGCAAATGACAGAAAACTCTATTAAAATGACAATAATAAATAAAAAAATGGCATAACGGAGACTTAAAAATGGGTAGACGGCCAATAGATGCATACACAAGGTCACGAATTGGAATCTTGCGGGGAGAAGGTAGGAAACTGGATGAAATTTGGGACAAAGTGAAAGATGATAACACGGGATTGCCTGAACGTCGTACCGTGGCTCGATATATAAAAATGTTTGATGGAAATATTTCAGAAGAAACAAATTGGGACTGGTTAATCGACACTAACGTAAATGCGATATCAAATCCAGAATTTTTGTTGGAATGTAAACATGCTTGGGATATTAAATTAATAACCGATACCGGTATTGGTCAGTTTAGTGAAAGAATCGCAAAGTGGTGTTGGTTGATAAACAAAGCTTATGGGAGATTTTCTTACAATGACCTATTTAGTATCGCGTCATCTTATGCTCATGAAGAGCGAATAGCGAGCATTGAAAACTTCAATAAGAAAACCGACGCTTCTTTGGTTAATGTTAATCTCAAAATTAACAGTGTACTTAATTTTTTAAATGGTATGTTGATTTATAAACCGTGGAAAAGTAATCGCAGGCGATTAGAATTAGTAGAAGCAGTAAATTTGCAAAATATTCAATTTCCTGACGTGTCTGCAGAATGGGCTATTTTTGCTCATTGTATAGGAGTGAATAACAGTTTATTTAATTGGAAATCACCTAATAAAATAGTACCTTTCCCTCCACCTGTTTTTGGAAACAAAACCGAATGGTATAAAAAATTAAAACGGATGATTGATAGGTAATCTAGTTAAAGAAATATACTATTGTTATAGGTGATAATCGGAATGACACTCATCGAATTCAGAGACGTGGTTCTTAGTTTTGGATGCTCAGCTAAATAGTGAATCATTTCAAATATAAAACGTTTAAATCCCAAGGTTCAATTTCTATACCAATCGAACCTTGATTAATTTCATTTAGATTGGCATTTCCAAGTTTGTCTTGAATATCTCTATATTTCCAATTTGGTGTGATGACAGTTTTAGCCTTTCTTCGTTCGATGTTGAAAAGAAATACCAAATGCCCACCTTTTTTAGATTTTCTTACTAATCTAATTAATTTATCGCCTTCTACTTTCAATGGTGTTTGAATTTTATTTTCGTTAATTATACCTAGGATTAAATCTTTAGATCCAACATCTCCAAAACCTTCAGAAAAGGTGGTTGAATACCAGGTAAAACGTTTATCATCAGTCTGTATACCGATTGGATTCTTTCCGTAATGAGCGATTACTTTAGTTTTACCTTTTGGTTCAAGTACCGCATATCCAAATGATGAAGTGAATTGAATTTTCCCATATTTTGTTTCCAGAAAATGATTTTCCGCCTCTAATTCTTCATTTGTAGTTCTAGATAAATCGTTGATTCTAACTCCAAATGTTTCGCTGAAATGTTCTGGAGGTTTATAGCTAGATAATCCGTTGTTTGCATAAAGACCGAAATTTCCTTCTGCAACTAAAGCGGTAGTCAAATTTTGCTTTAATGTTTCAGAGATGCGATTAGCGACTTTATTCGTCATAAGGGCTAAATTTGGCATTATCACCAATTTATAATGTGTCCAATCCATATTTGGAGTGACGATGTCAACAGGAATTCCATTTTCCCAGAGTGTTCTATAAGTACCTCGTAAATCATTAAGGAATCTATCTCCTTCATCATTATATGAAAACAGTTCGTGCGATTGCTGATGATTTACTAAAGCAACTTCAGAATTAGGTATAGATAATGGTAGGTGGCTTTCTAAGCCATCTATTTGACGAATCGCATTTTCTACAGCTTCGAACCTTGTTGTAGGATTCCCATCTAAGCTAATAAGATTGTATCCTGGTGATTCAAACGATACGTAATCTGGTCGATATTGCCAAAACATTGCACCAGATGCACCGTGGGCTAATGTCATCCATAATAGGGTAAGCAACTCTTTGGGATCAGTTTGTTTTTTCCAAGTGACTCCGCCTTTAGACATTCCTGAATATATTTCTTCATTCCACCATCGTCCGTTTTTACCTAAGCATCTAGCCCAATCAAAAACAAAAGCACGTTCTGCTAATTTATATGGGTTATTTGAAGTCAATAGGTTATTTGATGCCATAGACATGCCCCAGCTATCTGCGTATTGAGCACATATTTCATCCCAAGGACGAGGTTGAGAACCATGGGTTCTAGTTTCATGAATTGGATCTAGTTTCCTTGTTTCATCAATCATCCATTTCAATTGTTCTGCTAGATTTTCATAATGGAATTGTCTGTAAAGTAACATTTCCATCACATTGTTATTCGATCTAGGAACATCTACATGATCCCAATCCTGATATTTTCGCAGTGTTCTATCATTGTATTCATTTAATGTGAATTTTGATTTTAGCCAATTGAAATATTTTTTAATTGAATTATCGCAATAACATGGGGATTGATTTCCCTGCTCAGACCACATTGAAGGTAAAGCAATACCATCCCAAAGTCCCCATACGTGTAAAGCGGGGTGGTTTTTATACCGATTAATTACATGCTTTAATAAATCACCACCATGTTTTTTCCAAGCGGGATGGTCATAGCAATGAATGACTCCTCCTTGTGGATAAGCAGGATGAGCATGGGGCATTATTCTTTCACCGAAATTATTTATTGTATTCATGTCGGGGTATTTTTTAATCAACCATTCGGGACAGGCGCCATGAGTTGCAAGCATAATATCTAACCAAACGGATAAACCATTTTTATGAGCTAAATCGAAAAATAAATCATAATCTGCCATTTCGTATTTGCCTGGTGCAGGTTCCATCCAATTCCAATATGACGCACTTCTAATAATAGTAAACCCCGATTCTTTTATTCTTTTAAAATCTTTTTCCCAGACATCTTGATGTGGTGAACCACCGCGGTAATATTCGACTCCAATTGGGAAAGGTTTTGATGGGTGAGGGAACAAATTTTCTTTACCAGACATGATTAATCCTCAAGAATATATAATTAAACGACTTTAGCATAATTAATGTATTATTACGTAAAAGATAAACTGAATTTACACGTTTATTGAGAATTTGGAGGAAAAATGAGTAGTAAATCTAATCAAAAACCTAGAGGGGCTTTATTGTCATTACCAACTTTTAAAGATTCTGATTTTAACCTTTTGTTAGATAGACAGCGTATTCATATTAAATGGTTGTTAGAAAATGGATTTACAAAAGATGTGGGAACGCTAGCTATTGCTGGAGGGATGGGAGAGGGATATTTTTTAGAAGATGAAGAATGGAAAAGTTTGGTAGATACATTGGTATCTGAAGCAGATAGTTCAGTACCAACGTGTGTAGGAGTTTATGAAATGAGTGCTAGGGCTGCTGCAAAAAAAGCTCAATATGCAGCTGGCGTTGGTATCGATTTTATACAACTTACTCCACCACATTATCTCTTACCAAATGAAGATGAAATTTTCGCTCATTACAAATATGTTAACGATTCTGCTGAAATTGGGATAATTGCTTACAATACTCCTTGGGCAATGCCGAATCCGGGATATGAATTTTCCAGATCATTATTTGAGAGGTTTTCAGATTTAGAAAACATCGTTGGTATCAAATGGTCAGGATTTAACGTGAAACATGTTTTGCAAATGATTCGACTTTTTAAAGAACGGTTTAATTTTTTGGACAATAATCGTATTTTTAGTCATGGGGCTAGAATGGGTTCGGTGGGGTTTACAGAATTTTATGGAAATGTTGCTCCTAGGCTAACTATAAAGCTATGGGATTTATATAAGAACAAGCTATATAACGAATTAGACCAATTTGAACTTGAATTGGAATTCGACCCTGAAATGAAACTGATGGATTCTACCAGGTCTCCGTCTAGGTTTATGGGAGAGGGGACTGCATCTAATATGATTTTGTCAGCGATGGGAATGGATATAGGTCCTCCATTTCCAGCTCAATTAAGAATAGAAGGAGAAACCCTTAATTCTTACAGGGAGTTTGTGCAAAAGAGTGGACTTTTAAAATGGGTTGATTGGGACCAAAATATCTTTAATTAAGGTTTTTTGATTATTGTTTTTTTTACCTTGTGCCTTCAAGGTATTTTTGTGGATTATCAACCGTTAATTTTTCTATGCCGGTATCCGATGCACCCAATTTTTTCAAATAGGGTAGGACCTTTCTAGTAATGAATAAATAATTATCGGGATTATAAGCTTCTCTGGCAGATCTATATTCTTTCGAATGTAATCCAATGGTTGAATCCCAATCATGTGCCAGCATTATACGGTGATTCCAACCTTGGTCTATGAGTGATTTCACGATTTTGGTTCTTTCTTTCCATCCAGGGGTTCCTAAACCTCCACCTGGGTGCCTATCCATGCCTAACCAAACTCCTTGGTTCAATAAGCCTGTAAGATATTTAATATCGGTTGTATCGTTGCTATGACCAATACATACAAGATTCATATCTAAATTTTCTTCTTTAAAAATCCTTACTTGTTCTTCGCCTATACGTTCTGGTGCCCAAGTATGGGTCATGATTGGAACACCTGTTGATTTTGATGCTCTGGCTGCTGCTCTTAATACTAACTCTTCTTCAGGCTTTACTCCTCCTTTGTCACTGGCTACTTTGATTATAGAAGCTTTGATATCTGTCCCTTCTATCCCTTCCTCAATTTCACGTATGTATAAATCTGCGATTTTATCAGGATTTAAACCATCAAAAAAACGAGGTACATCAAGCCATGTTCCAGTACAAGTTATTATATTGACGCCGGATCTTTTAGAAACTTCTTGTTGAAGAGTGATGTCACGACCTTGATCGTGAGGAGCTACATCCATTATCGTATCCAAACCTTCTTTTTTAGCTTCAGAAAGATCATTTACAGCGCGTTCCAATGTAGCGGTTCTGTCAAGGAATTCAGGGAAGGTGAATGGCGAGCCACCGAAGCCATTACAAATATGTTCATGGCTTAACGTGAAACCAAGTTTTGAACTTTCTACAGAACCTAGTACTGTATTTATATTTGCCATATTAAAAAATCCTATCCGGGTTAAGAATTAATTTAAGCTTGTTAAGTGGTCTTGGTGAATTGATTTCTTCTTTCGATATCATCTTGAGATAAATATGGTTCAATCTTGTTGGTAAATTCATTTAGAGTTTGTAATTCATTTTGATTGGTAGTGTCTATGACAAATTTGTTGCTTATTTGCGAATTTGAATATTCGCTTTCAAATTTTTCAAGCAATATTTCAATATCAGATGATTTGATGACTTGATTTGGATGAGGATTATTCTGCATTCTTTCTCTGATTGCTTCAACAGATGCTTTTATTAACACCAAAACGAAATCTGGAGCATATTGAAGGAGAGCACGCTCAACTGTTTTTGTTAAAATTGTTCTTGGAGCTGGTTGCCCTTCACCACCATATCCAAAGTACATTG
This sequence comes from uncultured Dehalococcoidia bacterium, assembly GCA_964645865.1. Classification (GTDB taxonomy): domain Bacteria; phylum Chloroflexota; class Dehalococcoidia; order Lucifugimonadales; family OSU-TB39; genus OSU-TB39. The sequence continues at coordinate 12,901 of CAZYCG010000016.1, forward strand.
GACCATAAACTGCATCTTCCAAATGCATCCCTATGGCCAAATAATCTGGATAGAACCCTTGTTTTTCTTCTTCTCCTTTTTTGAAGGCCCCAGGCTGGATATGGTAATAGATGTTATGCCTTTGCATTTGCTCCTTCATTTTAGGATTTAAATCTAATAATTCATTTTGTTCTTTGCCTGTTGCAAAAGAGTCTGTATCTATTGGCCAATGTCCAGTGACGTGTGGTATTTTCCAGTGGTCATGAAATAGTCCGAAATCAGCACCCATGTTATTTTGACCCCATTCAAAAATATTTTGTGCTAATGTGGTTGTGCCACTATATTCACAGCCGAGTAAAAGAATTTTCATGATTGCCTCTAAATTATTTCTAGATAGTAATTATTATTAAAGTTACGAAGTTAATATTAATACATTTACTCCATATTCTTCATCTACAATAACCTGATAGTATTCTATTTCGTCAATAGATTGGAATATATAAATTTATATAGGTAGGGTGAAGGTGAAGGTGGTTCCTTTACCTTGTACACTGCTCACTGAAATATTACCACCGTGCGCTTCTATTAGACTTTTTACTATTGCCAATCCCAAACCAGTGCCTCCCGAAGTTCTAGATCTAGATTCATCCACTCTGTAAAATCTATCGAATATGTATTTTTGGTCTTGCTCACTAATTCCATTACCTGAATCAATCACGGAAACCAAGCAATAGTTATCGTCATCAGAAATACATATTTCAATAGTATTTGTAGGTGCTTGTTTTAAAGCATTTACAATTAAGTTGGATAGTACCTGCTTTATTCGATGTTGGTCTATAAACACTTTAGGCTGAAGTGTTTCTTTTAAAATTATTTTGCTCCCTGACTCTTCGGCTATAGGAGTCAGGTCTTCTATGACTTCGTTTATTAATGTTACTAAATTTATATATTGCTTTTTTAAATCTAATTGTTTTGATTCAGCTAAAGAGAGTAATCGTAAATCTTCTACAATTCTATTAAGTGTTTTTGTTTGGTCCAGAGCTCGAATCAATTCTTTTTGATTTGTTTCTATTACACCTTCCGTCATTCCTTCTATGGTTGCTTGTATAACTGCTAAAGGAGTTCGTAGTTCATGAGCAATATCGGCAAATAATCTTTGTCGCTGGTTTTCGTTCAACTCTAATTGTTCTGCCATGGTATTAAATGATTTAGTTAGTTGACCTAATTCATCTTCACCTTCATTTTCGATGTTTTGTTCGAATTTTCCCAGAGAGAAAAGTTCTGTTGCATTCATCAGATTTCTCATTGGTGCTGTTATCCGCCTTGAAAGGATAAGGCCTATGATTATTGCAAATGCACTTGAAGTAAATGCGGTAATTATTAACCAGGTATTGAATCGATTTACAAAGCCTTCTTCAATTTTACTTTCGAAAGCTTTTCCAATAAATAGGAAACCAATGAATTGATTTTCATGGTACATTTCGAAAGATGATTGTTTCAATTTTTCTGTTATTTTGTTGTTTAAGGTTACGTCATCTTCTATTATTTTATTTTTATTTAGAGCAGCATTACGTAGAGCTGCATTAAGTGACATCTCTTTACTAGAATCAAATATGACCAATTCAGTTTCATTGGTAAGTATTAATCTTTGGCCTCTTAAAAATAAAGGTATATTTAGTGGACCCATGCGGCGGTATGTATTAATACCAGCTCTACCTAATCCTCCCCTGATATTTGACCGAGATTCTATAGCGAATTCGACTTCTCCTTTTAACAACAGGTCTACATTATCCCAACTTCCAGTTGTTGCATAATAAGATTGCAATATAGGAGCAATTTGTATAGCCTGGTTTTCAGCAACATTGTCCACGTAAACATTGAGTTGGGTACCGAAATAAAAGTTGACAAAAATGGCCATTGTTACTGCTGTTATAGTAACGGCAACTACCAACGATCCTATTATTTTCCAGTAGATACTTATTGATTATTTCCCTGAAGATTCGATTTTGTAGCCAACACCAAAAACAGTTTTTATATAAACGGGGTTGTTAGCATCAGGTTCGATTTTTTTTCTTAGGTTCCTTACATGTGCATCAATGGTGCGTTCGAATCCTTCGTATGTGTACCCTAAAACTCTATCTATGATTTGATCTCTGGTGAAAACTTGTTCCGGAGATTCCATAAGGGTAATGAGTATATCAAATTCAGTCTTAGTTAATTGAATATGAGAATCATCTCGCATCACTGATCTTGTATTTTTATCTGCGGTTATTGCATTTATGGTTATTTTAGATGTTTTTTCCTGTTGGTTTTGATTTCCTCTACGCATTATAGCTTTCAACCTAGCTACAACTTCTCTTGGACTAAAAGGTTTAGTGACTTAATCATCTGCACCTAGTTCAAGACCTACTATTTTATCTGTTTCATCTGATCTAGCAGTTAATAAGATTATCGGAATTGCCGAAATAGAGCGGATTTTTTTAACCACTTCAAATCCGTCGAGTTCTGGCATCATAACGTCTATAAGTGCAGCTTCGGGTTTTTCGGTTTCAAACATATCAATGGCTGATTTGCCATTGTTAGCAGTAACAGTAGAATACCCGGCTTGCTGAAGATATTTCTGTAATGTATAAAGCAAATCAGGATCGTCATCTACTAATAATAATTTAACTGACATGATTTTTTCTCTGAAATGATTACCTAGATATTTTCAAATAAATTTTAACAGCTAGATATGAAGAAAGTATGAATATATTTGAAATAATGATTAATGTGTAAATAACCAATTAATTTTTTAGAATTACCAGTTGGTATAAGACCCGTCAGATTTTTGAAGGTGAGGTGCTTCCCAAAATTTGAAATTGTATTCAATTAGCGCTTCTTCGTTTATTTCTATTCCAAGTCCTGGTTCGTCGCTTACATCATATTTGCCATTTTTAACCTCAGGCTTCTTGGGGAAAATAGTTGAATCGAATATATCGGCTCCATTGGGAGTTGCACGGGCTTCTAGCCATGCGAAATTAGGTGTAGCTGCAGCCATTTGTATAGAGGCAGCAGTACATATTGGTCCAAGTGGGTTATGAGGCATCATGTCAATATAATGGGCTTCAGCCCATCCAGTAACTTTGATGCTTTCTGTAAATCCTCCAACGTTACATATGTCAATACGGGCAAATTGGGTTAGGTTTTCTTCAATATATGGAATGAATTGCCATTTTGATGACATTTCTTCACCAATCGCAAACGGGATTTCGGTCATACTCCTTAAAGATTTATAAGCTTGAGGAGATTCATCTCTTATTGGTTCCTCTATAAAATCTAACGTGCCTGGAGGTAATTTTTGACAAAAGGATGCAGCCTCTGCGACGCTTAACCTATGGTGATAATCTATTCCTAATACTATGTTACTGCCAAGTGTTTCTCTGGTTTTAATCATCCATTCTGCAGTTTCTGATATTGAATCTCTAGGTTCAAAAACATTCTTGTTATTAGGGTCCGTGTTTTGTTTCCAACTAAGTCTGATAGCCTGCCACCCATTGTCGATAAATTCTTGCCCCTGTTTTATCATTTCTTCACCCATGGGTTTATCTGTTGTACCAAAACATGGTACGTGATTTCTTTGTTTGCCTCCTAGTAATTCATATACGGGTAGGTTTAGCGATTTTGCCTTGATATCATGGAGTGCAATATCTATTGCAGATATTGCCGCGGTTAAAACTCTACCTCCTTCAAAATATTGACTCCTGTACATTCGTTGCCAGTGAGCAGCTATTTGCATGGGATTTTGTCCAATAAGATATTCTCTGTAATGTTTGATAGCGCCTTCTACTGCTAATTCTCTACTGGATATTCCAGATTCACCCCAGCCACTTATACCTTCATCAGTCTCTATTTTTACAATCATCAAATTTCGACCACCGTCCCAGATAGGATAGGGTTTAATTGCTGTGATTTTCATATTGGCTCCAAGTAGTCATTATTTTTAATTATTAAACTAATGCTTATAGATAGGTTGGATAAGATTATATAGCTAACAGATGATTTTTTGTGCAAGTCTTAACATTTAATATACGTTAGTTTAAATTACTGTATATAGACTTGCTATAAAGGTATGTTAGAACTATTATGACAAGTCAGTACAATTGATGGAGGATCTAATGGTAGTTAATGAGTTGGTAGGTAATTCTATGGAATGGAGGTGTGTTGGTCCTTTTAGAGGGGGAAGAGTGGTGGCTGTGGCCGGGCATCCTAATGAAAATAATGTCTTTTATTTCGGAGCCGTTGCGGGTGGTGTGTGGAAAACCTATGATGGTGGTTCTTATTGGGAAAATGTAACAGATGGATTTTTAGATACTGCGTCCATAGGTGCTATAGCAGTCTCAAATTCAGATCCAAATATTATTTATGTAGGTACTGGAGAAGCATGTATACGCGTTGATGTAACCCATGGGGATGGTGTTTACAAATCTACCGATGCAGGAGCTAGTTGGAAGCATGTGGGTTTGTCAGATACTAGACATATTTCAAGAGTGAGAATCCATCCTGACAATCCTGATTTAGTATATGTAGCCGCTTTGGGGCATGCTTTTGGTAATAATAATGAACGTGGAATATTTAGGTCCGTTGATGGTGGTGAAACTTGGGAGAATATTTTATTTGTTAATGATGAAACAGGTGCAGCTGATTTGTGTATTGATCCTAATAACCCAAGAATTTTGTATGCAGGTATGTGGGAAGGCAAAAGATCTTTTTGGGAAATGAAAAGTGGTGGAGAGAAAAGTGGTTTATATAGATCTATAGATGGAGGGGATACTTGGGATAACTTGACTGGAAATTCTGGATTACCAAAAGGCTTGATGGGTAGAATAGGAGTTTCCGCCTCAGGAGCCTTATCAGGAAGGGTATGGGCCCTAATTGAATCTGAACATGGAGGCTTATTTAGGTCTGACGATTATGGGAATAATTGGCAGATGGTTAATGATAATGAAGATGTAAGAAGTCGGCCATGGTACTATACCCATGTTTTTGCTGATCCCAAAGATAGTGAGACCGTATGGGTACTTGCAGCAGGTGCTTGGAAATCAACTGATGGTGGACAAATTTTCAAAAAAATGAATATGCCACATGGTGATAATCATGATATTTGGATAGACCCTGATAATACACAACGAATGATAGAAGGAAATGACGGCGGAGCTTGTGTGTCTTTTAATGGTGGGGAAACTTGGTCAACTATTTATAACCAGCCTACGTCTGAAATGTATTATGTTGCAACTGATTATCAATTTCCATACAGGCTTTATGGTACTCAACAGGACAATAGTGCTGTTAGTGTGCCAAGCAGGTCAATATTTGGATCAATTCCATGGAGTGAATGTTATGTTGTTGGTTTGTCAGAAAGCGGCAAAATAGCTGTGAAAACAGGTGATTCAAATATCATATACTCAGCATATCCGGGAGGAACCTTACAGAGGTATGATCATAAAACCGGACAAGTGAGAGTCATTATGGTTTGGCCTGAATATTCACAGAATTCTGCAGCAGCTGAATATAAATATCGTTTTGGCTGGGAATTTCCTATTATTGCTTCAAAACATGATCCAAATACCTTGTATGTTTCAGGCAATGTTGTGTTCAAGTCTACTGATGAAGGTGCGACGTGGGAGCCTATCAGTGGAGATTTAACCTATGATGATAAAACTAAACAGCAAATATCAGGTCCTATTACATCTGAAGGTCCATGGGCAGAAATTTACTGCACGGTATATACATTGGCGGAATCACCGATTACTAAGGGTGTTTTATGGGCAGGTACAGATGATGGATTGATTTATGTATCAAAAAATGATGGTAAATCTTGGGATAATATCACACCATCGGGATTGCCTAAATTTACAATGGTTAGTTGTATTGAGCCATCTTCTTACAATCCTGGAGTTGCCTATGTCGCGGCTACCGGGTATAAAAATGATGATAATACCCCTTTTCTTTATAAAACAAGCAATTATGGTAAAGATTGGGAATTAATAGTAACTGGTATACCAGAAGAAGACTTTACTAGAGTTATACGTGAGGATCCTTCTAAAAAAGGGTTGCTTTACGCAGGCACTGAGACTGGGGTTTATATTTCTTTAGATGATGGAAAGAAATGGGAATCTTTGAAATTTAATCTGCCTGTTGTACCAATCTATGATTTAAAAATAAAAGATGGGGATTTAATAGCCGCAACTCATGGGAGATCATTTTGGATCTTGGATGATATTTCAGTATTAGCTGAATTAGCGGAAAATTCTGTTCCCGGTTTTTCTTTGTTCAAGCCACGGGAATATACAAGGGTATTAGAGCAGATTGGCTCGAGAATCGAAGCTGAAGGTGAAGGAAAACACTATATGTCCATTATTTTAGGGGAGCCTGCTACCTATATGGAGTCAGCTAATGGAGATGGAAATAAATATCTTAATGCAGGCACTAATCCACCAGATGGAGCTATTATTTATTATTATCTTGATAGAGATGTAAGTGATGAAATCAAATTAGATATAACTGATTCTGAAGATAAACTTCTAAAATCCTTTTCTTCAAATACCTGTGATGAATTATCTGGGAAAAAAGGAGTAAATAGATTGGTGTGGAATTTGCGCGATCAAGAAGTTAATGAATTAGACGATGCAGTTGGAGGGGCAAGTCCATTTGGAGCACAGAATACAGGTATATTACTGCCTCCTGGGAATTACAATTTACAATTGACTTGCAAAGATTTTAACTCAACAGCGGTCTTGCAGGTTGTTAAAGATCCTCGCACCGATGCGTCTACAGATGATTTAAATGAACAATATATACTTCAGGATCAAATACGGGCAAAATATTATGAAACATATAAGAATGTTCAAAAATTGCGTTCGGTTAGGAAACAACTTAATGATTGGCTCGAAAAAGCTAGAGGCTTAAAGGATGAAAATAAACTAGCAGGAAAAATCACTCGAATTGAAACTGACCTTGCTGATATTGAAAATCAATTGGTCCCATTTAAATCCGCAGGAAAGCAGCCTAGAGGAATTCCCGTGGGGCTTTATTTTAAACTAAAAGAATTGATGGGAGTTGTAGCTAGCGGGGATTACAGACCAACTGCTCCTTCTTACGAATTGTTGGAAGATTTAAGTACAAGACTAGAAGAGAAATTTAATGTTTTGGACAATATATATAAAAAACAAATAAAAGAAATAGTACAGCTTATAGATGAAATGGGGATTCCAACAATAAAAATTTGATAACTAAATTTTTTTGTTATAAATCGGCCTGAATTTAGGTGTCCAGCTCCAACTATCACTATTTTAACTTAACGGTCTTAACTCTGGTTTGAGATTATTAACGAAATTCTTATTTTGTTCTTGTTTGGGAATATTATTGTATAGAATTAAAAACTGTTAGTACCGATTTAATAAATAAAGGTGAATTCATGTTGAGTTTAGTGCCAGAACAAATCGAAAATTATGTTTTGAAACATACTAGCGATGTTCCAGATATCCTAAAGCAATTGGAAGATGAAACTTACGAAAATGTGCCTATGCCTCAAATGTTATCAGGACCGGTTGTAGGACATTTTTTAGCATCTTTAATTGCAATGTCACATGCGTCAAGGATCTTAGAAGTAGGGACTTTCACTGGTTATGCAACGCTTATGATGGCGAATGCATTAACTGATGAAGATGGAATGGTAATAACTATTGATCGTGACGAATCCTGCACATCTATAGCTCAAAAATATTGGTCTAAATCATCTGTAGATAAGAATATCTCTCAGTTAATTGGAGATGCGAATAAGATTTTGGATGAAATTGATGGAGGATTTGATTTTATCTTCATCGATGCTGACAAAGAAAATTACCCTATATATTATGAGAAATGTTTGGATTTATTAAGTCCGAGCGGCATTATAGTTCTTGATAATATGTTATGGAGCGGGACTGTTGCTGATAAATCTAACAACGATTTGGAAGTAGTTACTTTGCGTGAGTTAGCGGATACTATAAATAAAGATGATAGAGTGTTAAATGTGCTGTTGACAGTTAGAGACGGATTGATGGTAGTTAGAAAAAAAACTAAATGATTACTTGCCGTGGCATTTTTTATATTTTTTTTCGCTTCCGCATGGGCATGGTTGGTTTCGCCCTATTTTTCCATCGGCTTCTTGGGTGATTAAACGTTTTTCATGACATTGGTTGCATGTGCATGCCAAAGGATGTTGTGTATACCAGTTTGATCTTGCCATTAGTGTTATCTTACCAAATCCAATTATTCACTACTATATATAGGTCAAATTTATAATATATTTAACATCCTTACAGTGCTACACTTTTTTTAATTATGACAATTACTCAAATATTTTTGACTATCATAAACGGACTTGCCATGGGCGTTGTTGATTTGATACCAGGAATTTCTGGAGGTACTCTTGCCCTAATTACTGGTATTTATGGACGATTGATCAATGCGCTTAAAAGTTTTGATCTTAAAGCTGTTAAATTGGTTTTTACTGGCAAGATTCTAGATTCAATCAAGTATGTAGATGCCGGTTTTCTCTTATGTTTAGGATTAGGCATAATAGTAAGCATTTTTTCGTTTGCTAGGACAGTCGATTATATGCTGGATAATCAACCTGTACTACTATTTTCGTTTTTTTCAGGCGTGATCGCCGCATCTTCAGTAGTAATTATAAGAAAAATTGATGGATGGCCCATAAGAAATTATTTTTCAATTGTGTTTGGAGTTATTGTTGCTTTATTGTTGACTGGCTTAAACGAATATACTACGCCAAATACTTCGATTTATGTTTTTTTTGCCGGGATTATCGGTGGAAGTTCGATGTTGTTACCGGGTATCTCGGGCAGTTTTATTCTTTTATTGCTGGGTAAATATTCTTATATGATAAATGCAGTTAAAGAATTCGATTTGGCGGTGTTATTTGTATTTGGATTTGGATACTTTGTGGGTGTTTTATCTTTTTCTAAATTATTGAGTTGGGTATTGAAACGTCATTTCGAAGTTTCTCTTTTATTTTTGACAGGATTGATGTTGGGCTCGTTTAACAAAATATGGCCTTGGAGAGTTGTTGGAAAAGATGATGGTGGTGCAGATGATGATTTATATAGCAGAAGTGTTTTACCTTGGGAGTATGAAAACCTATCGAATTCTGATCCGCAAATTATAATATCGGTGCTGGTCATTATTTCGGGTTTCGCATTGGTTATATTGATGCATTGGATAGCTTCTAAATATAGCAGTAGTAAATCATTGGCTTATCCTATAAAGAGATCTTAAATTAGCAGTGTTACAGGAGAATATGATGATTATAGATGGACATAGTTATTGTCTTCCTCAAATGGATTCTAAAGTGGGATATCCTACATTAGAACATAAAATGAAGTTACTTCAATCTGAATTAGGTGGACATATTCAGCCTGTTTGGAATGTAGCTGACAGAAAAAAAGCTGATAATTCTACTTTGATAGACCAGCATACAGGAGATTTGAGAGATGTGGAATGGACAAGGGTTAACGGTGGATTAGCTTGGAAAATTGATGGCCAAACCTATACTAAACAATACGTTCCTCCAATGTTGCATAATCTTGAATGTCCGCCTGAAGTTTTAATCAGGGAGATGGATTATGCTGAGGTTGATGTGGGTTTATTGCACACATATCCAATGATAGGGACTCCAAAATTTCTAAATGATTATTTGAACAAAGCGGTGCAAAAATTCCCCAAAAGATTATATCGGTTGATTTCTATCAGGGAAGGAGATTTGATTAGAGATGTAGATAAAGTAATTGAGATGATTGATGAACAAAGAAGATTAGGAGGGGTTGCTGGGCTGCAGTTCATTCCTGGTTTTTATTACCAATCACTCGATGATTCTAGTCCAGACACTTGGGACAGTGCGTCATTAAGGCCGTTTTGGGATGCCATTTACAAGATGAATTTGCCAGTTTATTTTACCTTAATTGGTGGAAGGGGCAGTAAAATTTACGAAAGATCTTGGATGGATAGTTATTTGGCAGAGCAAAAAGTTTTACTTGGATGGTTAAATCGATATCCAGGATTAAACGTAGTGGTAACACATGGATTGCCATGGACTGGTTACCTAGAAAATGGACAAATTAATTTCCCCGAAGAAATATGGGATATTTTTAAGTCTCCCAATTGCCATTTGCAAATTTTAATTCCGATACAAATGGGAGCAAGATGGGAATATCCATGGAAAGAATCTGAACCCATTATAAAAAAAGCTATTGAGCGTATAGGAGCCAACAGAATAATTTGGGGAACAGATATGCCGATGGTTGCGAGGTTCTGTACTTATAAACAAGCTTTGGACCAATTTAGAGTCCACTGTGATTTTTTGAGTGATGCAGAGCGCAAAGATATTATTGGAGGAACTGCTGCACGGGTAATGGGTATTACTAATTAGAATCGTCTAAATTTTCTGTATAAATATTTTTGAATAAAAAGGTGTAAGCATTAACCTGCACTTTATTTTGATTTAACGATAGCGTTTGTTTGCTGAATTTATTCCACAAATCACTCTGAAATGGTTGTTTTTCTGTATTTATTCTACAAATTGCAATAATAATGTTGGATATACTTTACAAACATGCATTATGTATGTAATATTATACATGTTATGTTGGTTATATACTTCAAATATGATGTTTTATAGAAAATATAACACATAAATATTACAGGAGAGGTGAGATATGTTTTTGTTTAAAAAGTGTATCCGGTGCAACGGAGATATGTATACCGATGACGATTATTTTGGGAAATTCATTAAATGTTTAGCATGCGGCTACACGATAAATTTACCCGAAGAAAAATCTAAAAAAGTTAAAACTAAAAATAAATCAGCCAGAAAAATAGCTGTATAACAAAAAAATACAAGGAGTTAGCAATGAAGTGGCAAATTTTACAAAATGATTTTATTAAAGAGGATATGTACGGCATCGATGGGTTCGTGACTCGGATGGAAAAAGAGTTGAGAAATAAAGGTTTACCTTTGGAAGGATTCAAATTTCTTAATTCACCTAGTGAGATGCTTGATTTTACTAGAGAAATAGAGAAAGAAGTACTCCAGTCTCCCG
>CAZYCG010000017.1:0-20081 GCA_964645865.1 uncultured Dehalococcoidia bacterium
AGAAACTAACGCAAAGAAAAAATATTCAATAGCAAACATCGACATTTTTAAAACTACTGTTAACTATGAATGCTAATTGGTGTGCACCAATCAAGATATTCTTTTTTCTCTCCTCTAATCACTTTTGCATATATATCACTCAATTTTTCAGTAACCGGACCTACTCCACCTAAACCTATCTTCCGGTTATCCAATTCTCCTACAGGTGTCACATGAGCAGCTGTACCTGTGAGAAACATCTCATCTGCAAGATAAATTTCACTTCTGTCTATAGGACGTTCTATAACATTTAACCCCAATTCGTTTCTAATTAAGTTGAAAACCGAATCTCTAGTTATTCCAGTCAAAATATTATTTTCCAAAGAAGGCGTATGGATTTTGCCATCGATAACCAAAAACAGGTTTTCACCCGTACCTTCTGACACACTTCCATCTTGATTGAGCATAATACCTTCATCAAAGCCAGCCATTACGGCTTCTGTTTTTGCCAAAATACTGTTTACATAATTCCCCGATATTTTTACTCTCGGAGGCATATTGGTATCATTCATCCTTCTCCATGACGCAGTACAACACCTAATTGCACCTTCCTTTTCTATGTATGATCCAAATGGAACGATTATTAAAGCGAAATCACTATCAAGCTTATGCAGTCTTAAATCAGCCACTTTTTCCGTACTTTTGTAAGCAATCGGTCTTATATATAAATCTTCTTGATAGCCACATTCATTAATTAAGTTTATGGTAATATCACACAGAGCTTGTACATCATATGGAATATCCATTAACAAGATACTACATCCGCGTAAAAGTCTTTCATAATGTTCTTTCAATCGAAAAACGAACATTTTGGATTGAGATTCGTTCCAATTTCCCCTAACGCCCTCAAATACTGCAGTTCCATAATGTAACGCATGAGTCATTATGTTTACGTTCGCCTCTGATATTGGCACCATCTCGCCTTTAAAAAATGATAGGGGCTTCGCCATTTCACTATCTCCTTTTTTTGCAGTACATTGATTGCACTAAAAGTTTTACTTCACAGAAATTTCATAATCTACACTTGTTTCCAGCAAACGAGATATCACTGCAGGAGTCATACTTCGTGTATAAACACTTTCGCCCCACCTATCTGTTAGAAAATCACTGATTTGGCGGGCAGTAGAAGGCCTGTTTCCTTTGGATAATAACGCACGATAGGTAGCCTGTTTCAGTGGTAATCCAGAGTGTATATAATCCTCCTTTTTGGAACAACATTTTTGTATGTTTTTAACAAGGACAGAACTGGCAGAAGGTTCTTCGGATTTATACTGTTTCTTACACTCTTTACATAACATACCTGTGAAAAGATGAATTAAAGATCTCTTCTCATTAACGTTTTTGTCTAAATTTATTTGATACTGTAATTGTTCAACCATAGATTTTTCTCAACCTCTTAGAATTATATTTATAAATTACCCTGTCCAATTTATCATTTCAACCCTTACTATCGCTCCAATTTCCAATCTACTAACATCTTCCGGACAAACTACAAGACCATTTGCCTTAGACATCGAAGTCAATAAATTGGATTGCTGAGAGCCTGTAAGAGAGACATGATACTCATTTTCAATTTTTTTTACTATTCCTCGCGCATATACTCTTCTGCCATCATAGTTATCAATAGCATCCTGAAGAATTGCTTTTATCACAAATCGACTATAATCGTGAATTCCCCTCATTTTAAATATCGCTGGTCTTCCAAATTTCTCAAATGCCACCATGGCGCTTACTGGATTTCCAGGAAGTCCTATAATGGGAATCTTTTTTCGATTATTTGTATCAATACAACCAAATGCGATAGGTTTGGCTGGACGCATTTTGACAGACCAAAACTGAATTTCACCTATATTATTGATGAAATCTTTGACGATATCATAATCGCCTTTAGATACACCAGCAGAAGTTACTATAAGATCGCAAGAAGATGCTAATTCAATTTTTTCTTTTAATGAATCATGTGTATCCTTAGCAATTCCTAATACTTTCGGTACAGCCCCAGCTTCTATTACGGCGGCTGCAATAGCTGGAGAATTGCTGTCGTATATTTTTCCGTTTTCCAACACTTCTCCTGGCCCCATTAATTCATTACCGGTAGCTAAAATTGCAACGACTGGCTTTTTCACCACCTTTATGTCGACTAAACCTTGTGAAGCCATCACTCCTATATCTGCCGCTGAGATAAGTTTACCTTTTTTTATTAAAACATTTCCCTTTTTAACATCTTCTCCTGAATCCCGTATATTGTTTCGCTTTTTGACCATCTCAACAACACGGATACTTTCTTTTTCTATATTTTGTATATCTTCAAAAGGAATAACCGCATCCGCTCCTTTTGGAATAGATGCACCAGTCATGATTTTTGCGGCTGAATTTTGAACAACCTCGAAATCAGGTATTTGCCCTGCAGATATTGTTCCAATTACTGATAAATCAATCGGTCTATCTGAAGAAGCTCCTTTAACATCTTCTGACTTAACAGCATATCCATCCATCGATGAATTATCCGTTGGAGGAATATTAAGAGTTGCTATAACATCTTCAAAACACACATGATTTAAAGCCTGCAAGGTGGTTTTTATTTCAAAACCTAGTTCATCCACACTACTTAGAACTCGTGTAATTGCAGTATCAACGTCTATTAATTGTTCATGCCCATGCTTAATTGCCAATTTCACACCTTAAATTTATGAACTCTGGTTTTCTATGAATTGTTATTACATATAAAATTAGAAACGACTGACGACTCCCAATTCTTCTTTAAGATTTTTCAAAATTGAATTTTGTGCTTTTTGCACTTGTTCACCAGTCAAAGTCTTGTCATCAGCGCGATATATTATTCTATAGGTAACCGATTTTTTTTCTTGCTTTATTTCTTCTCCTGCATAAACGTCCACAGGAATCACTTTTTCAACCAGTTTGTGCAAGGAAATCATATTAACAATATCTGCCGATATGATTGATTTATCAAATATCAACGAAACATCTCTTTCCGAAGAAGGAAATCTGTTTATTTGAAAATAATCAGATGTTTTTAATCCAATGCTACTTGAAATTAAATCTGCGTCAATTTCAAATAAAATTACTGGTGAGTCTATGTCGAAAAAATCAGTTACTTCTTTTTTGAGTTCGCCGCACATGCCAAGAATTTGATTATTTTCAGTATTTAAGGGATGTTCCCAAATTAAATCAGCTGCCGCTTCTTCTTTTGTTATTTTATTCTTGGATGCAATCCAATTTACTTTTAGAGCTAATTTTTTAAAAAGAACTTCTAAAATACCCTTGCCATCATAAAAGTCAACATCTCCTCCAGAGGCCAACCAAGATTCATGATTTCTTGGCCCACATAACACCCCAACTATCTTTTCATTCTCTTTTGGAAGTTTTTCACAATCTTGCCCTGAAAAATATCTGTATACTCTTCCCATTTCAAACAATCTTATCGGCTTTCCGCGAGAATTCTTAATATTTTGAGATAATGTTCTTAAAACACTTGGAATTAGACTTGTCCTCATATACTGCATTTCGGAATTCATCGGATTAGTCGTCTTTATAACATAATTTTCATCCAGAGACGTGTCTACTAACTTCAACGCCTCTAAATCTGTAAGCGGATATGAGATGATTTCGGTCATTCCCAGTGATGCTATCAACTCTTTCAACATGAACTTCGGTGGGTTTAAATCTGGATTGAATTCTGGTATTGAAGTCTTGAGCATAACTGGAGGTATTTTTTCGTAGCCAATTATTCTAGCGATTTCTTCAATCAAGTCTTCTTGTATGGATATATCAGATCTCCAATAGGGAACTGTTATATCCAATTGATAATCCCCTTCCTTCGTAGCGCTACCTTCTAATTCTATTACTTTAAACCCTAATGAGTTCAAAGTATCCGCAACATCATCCTTGTCAATACTAATGCCAAGAACTTTACGGATTTTTCCGCTTGTTAAAACTATCTTGTTTTTCACTTTTTTTTCAGGATAGATATCTACAAATCCCTTCATAGCAGTACCCCCTGCAACCTCCAAAATCAATTTGGTTGCCCTTTGTAATGCTATTGGAACTATATCGACACTAGGAGACCTTTCAAAACGATATGACGCATCTGTAGCAACACCCAAATCATTAACAGTAGTGCGAACATTAACTGCGTTGAAATTCGCCGATTCAATCAATATCGATGTTGTGTCATCAGAAACCGAACTTTGCTTGCCTCCAATAATTCCAGCAAGCGCTATTGGCTTCTCAGCATCAGAAATCGTTAGCATCGACGATGATAATTCTAAGTTTTCATCATTTAAAGCATCGATTTTTTCTTCATCTTTGGCTCTTCTTATATTGATTTCTGAGTTGGTTAATTTATTGAAATCAAAAGCATGCAACGGTTGCCCAAACTCCAACATAACAAAATTGGTTACATCGACAACGTTGTTAATAGAATTGTGCCCGGATTTTAATAACGCTTCTACCAACCATTTTGGTGAATTACCGACTTTCAATCCTTCAACGATGGTTGCTGAGTACCTTGCACACAGATCCGTATCGCGGATTTTAATGTTAACTTTATCCTGAGCTTGAATTTCGCTTTGCAGATAACTAATTTCAGGTTCTTTAATTGGTAAATTTGTAATAGCAGCTATTTCACGCGCTATACCTAGAACCGACAAACAATCTGGCCTGTTTGGAGTAATCTCTATGTCAAGAATCACATCCCCTAAATACTTTTTTAGATTACCTCCTATAGGAGCATCCATAGGCAATACTAAAATTCCTTCGTGATTTACTCCAATCCCCAATTCTAATTCTGAACAAATCATGCCTTCAGAAACGACCCCACGAATTTTGGCAGGTTTTAATTTTCTATATTCACCCAACTTAACATCAAATAAATTTGATCCTATCTCCGCAAATGCAATTTTTTGATTCACTTCCAAATTATTAGCACCGCACACAACGCTCTTATTAATCCCATCACCAATTGTTACAGTCGCCAATCTCAATCTATCAGCATTAGGATGTTGAACAATTTCTTCAACATTTCCAATAATTAAATTGTTTTCCCATTTATCTCCAATGATATTTATAGAATCCACTTCTATACCTGCCATCGTTAATTCATGAGCTAATTCTTGATGGGACAAGGAAATATCGACATATTTATTTAACCAAGAAAGAGGAGCTTTCATATATCTAGCACATTTTATTTATTAATTTATTTGTCATGACATAAACCTAATCTTTATTTATACAAATTGGCCGAGAAATCGCAAATCATTCGAATAAAAATGCCTGATATCATCAATACCATCCCTCAACATTGATATCCTTTCTGGGCCCATACCAAAAGCAAATCCTGTATAAATATCAGGGTCATAACCAACACCCCTTAAAACTTCGGGGTGCACCATTCCAGCTCCAAGAATTTCTATCCAGTCTTCATCTCTTCCTTTTATTGGCCTATTGCCTTCAGAATCTTTAAAATTTGAGATGGACATATCAACACCTGGTTCGACGAAAGGGAAATAATCACATCTAAATCTAACCTTGCGATCATTCCCAAAAACTCGTTTTGCAAATTCGTATAATGTACCTTTTAAATTAGAAAAGTTAATTCCTTTATCAACAACTAGCCCTTCTATTTGATAAAAGTGCCATTCATGAGTAGCATCGGTAGCTTCGTATCTATAACATTTACCCGGCACCACTATTCTTATTGGAGGCGAGTTTGTCTCCATAAACCTAGCCTGCATGGGGGAGGTATGAGTTCTAAGTAAAGTGCTATTTGTATCTGTCTGGTTGGGATTTTCTATCCACATAGTACTCCACATATCTCGCGCAGGATGTCCTTTGGGAATATTTAGCATTTCAAAATTATATTTATCAAATTCTATTTCAGGCCCTTCAATTACGCTAAATCCTAATGACACAAAAATATCACAGATTTCCCTCACAATTTGGGTGGTTGGATGTAAAGCCCCAACAACAGACCCTCTTCCAGGTAAAGTAACATCTAAATAATCAACCGTCTTTGAATCTCCCGAATCTTGAACTGCCTCTATTTTTTGACTTATAAGATCAGAAATTTCTGATTTCAATTTATTGGCTTCTGCCCCAAACTTAGGCCTATCTTCTTTTTGAACAGACGATATTTTCCGTAGTAAGTTTGTTACTAAGCCTGAACGTCCCATATATTTTATTTTCAAATAATCCAATTGCTCCACACCTAAAGCAAGCTTCAGGTCTTTTTGGAATTCAATTTGGATTTGGGCTAATTCTTCAAAAACATTCATTGATATAGCACGTTAACCTTATTTTATAGTGATTTATCAATTATATGTATGGCACCAAATATAGGTCAAGAATGGTTATTTCGAATTGGGGTTTAAATAATGCCTGAAGTATTAAAGATAATTAGTCTATTTGTTAAGTGCTATAACTTGCCAAATTTATTAAAAACAACATACTAATTCCAACAATAAACGCTTGCTGGCTTTACAAACCAATAATTTGATTTAATATCTGTTGCAAACACTGAATTCTAAATATAGATTATTGTACCAACATATCGAGATAACCAATTTATATATTTTCAAACATATATTGAGGTAGCATGGTTAAGGGACTTGACACAAGATATGACGTAAAAAGCCTAGCTTCTTTTAAAGTTCTCATGGACTATGCAAATCTTCATTGTTCATCAGCATCAATTGATATAATGCTACAACATTTGTTACCCGATACCATTGAGCCGGTTTGGTTAACTTTTATATCAAACAATAATTATTTCAAAAATGTGGTTTCAGAAATAATAGCAATCAACAAAAATGACCAATTAGATGTTGCCACGTCAGTTATCGAAATTAAGCTTTTGATTAATTCAACAATCAACAAACCCTTTGACTACAAATCAATTGTGCCTTATATATTCAGTCGGTCCAAAATTCCCTTGCGGTTTAGAAATAATCTTGATAGAGAAATGATAAGCGGCAATAAGTTTGTCGGTTTGGTTTCAGCATCATTCGCAAATAGTTTTTCAAGACAAAACTTGAATAAATTTTTTAAAGAACGAACAGACGATGTTGCTGATTATTGGCACGATCAAATCATAAAACACAATATAAATAAAAGAAAAGCTAAACTCATACCTGAAAACATTAGCAGCGATATAGAAGGATTACTGAATTATTTTAACAATTCTGCCTCAACTCCAATAGAAAAGCCGCAATTATCATATATTTTTTGTAATTTATTTACCGAAACGAATTTTGACAAGCTTTCAAAACTTTTTATTCATTGCCATTCTTTAAACCTAAAGCTAACAATTGCTCAGATTAAAGTTTTTTTGTTGAAATTTGGATATAGAGACGCAAAAACAAGATTAAGTTCGATATCCAAATGGTTATCCAAAATCAACATTGCGAACCATGATGGAGTATTTCTCACAGAAACCATAATTGAATTCTTGACCAATAACGAGAGCATCAAAACTTCTTTAGACCATCTAGACAATCTAAGACAATTGACAAGGGAAGGTAATTTCAATTCTAAAAACACCTTACAACGCGACCTTGAATTTCAACGTTATATTACAGAATATACTTGGCTGAATTCACAACAAACCCTAATGATTTCCTCAAAAACGCATGATGAATTTTCAAAATTAAGAAACTTGCCTTTTCAAAAAAACTATAAACTTTCTCTGACTGATACACATAAAAAACATGCTAAACGAGTAGCTTACGAAGCTGTTTATTTACTGCGATATCTTTACAAAATCAGGAAATTAACACAAAGAGAAATTGTTATCGTTGGCAATGATAGATACGGAAGGCAGTGGATTATTGAACCACTCAAAGAACATCTACCAACAAGCGAATTCTCTATCAGTTACTTTAGGGCTCCCTCACACATGTCCATGCGATTGAAAGTTAGAAACAAACTTCCTAATCATGTCCAATTAGGTTTCTCAAAGGAGTTTGTGGTCAAATTAACTGAAGAAATGCCGCATTTGGTAATAGCAGACAGCGCAAGCACAGGCAGGAACATAAATCAAGTTAAATATTCTAGGGCAACACGAGATTATGTTAACTGGATAGCCGCCTTCAACCATATACGTTCCACACAGATCGTCTCAAAATATATGGACAAAATGCAGCTGCCAAATAATCACATCAATGAATTAATCAAATGGCACGAATTCACCAGCGTTTGCAGGCAAATTCAACCATGGGTACAACCGGGCAATCCTTATACGGTCGGTCATTGGGCTCCTCACAAATCTAAAACGATTATTTTAGGAGATTTTAAAACCAATTTCAAAGAACCTGATTTTTCAATAAATCAACCCTTGGTAATTCTCGCTAATCCTGCCATATATAATAACCGCCTCACCGGATTGCCAAAAGTATTCCACTCGACAGTGCCCTATTATTTCGATGGTCCTGAAAACTTAGTGTCCGAAACCGTGAGATTTGGGTTCGGCGCCCATGGGTTTGAAACTAGACTAGAGGGACCTACAACCGATATGTTTGTTGAAGCAATTCAAAATGAAATTAAAAAAAACATCAAACTTATTTTGAAATCAGACACCAGTTAAAGGTTAACATGAACTAATTTTCATATACACCTATCTCTCTATTGATGTAAACTTTTTTGATATAATCAGAATAATCAGATGAAACCAATAATCCGTTTATCCACAAACAATTGGCAATATTTGCTGACTTTATTTTTAGGCTGTCTATTAGCCTGCACAATGGGCGCTTTCGGCCCTATCTACATGAATTCCCTAAATAGACTCGGTTTTGAATCTGAACTTACCAGAATTTCGGGCGACACTATAGATATAACAATATTCGGACCGCGGCTTCCAGCTTCATCTACTAGGCTTAATCAAACAAATGACATAGTTGATAAAACAATTTTTTCGTATTTTGATGAATCAATAAACTATCAATATCGCACCTATAAATCCGGCGTCTATTTGTTAGGATACGAAAATAGAGAGATACCCATGGAACCCGATTTTAGCTATACGCTAGCAAGAGGATGGGTTCAAACAATTAAAGATTTATCATCTAACGTTTCCCTTTTGTCCGGAGATTTCGATGCTCCTAATAAAAGCCAAAACCACTACCCAGCCATAATAACAAAACTTACCCAAGAAAGGTTTCAATTTGAAATTGGCCAAAACATAGAATTACGCAAGACTATAGGCGCAAAAGAAGCAATCCAAGTAACTATATCCGGCGTATTTGAGCCCAATTACGAAACCGAAAAATATTGGAACAACGTTGAGATGTTTTTAGATCCACCTCCATTGGCCGATACTGCTGACGCAACACCACCGCCAGGCGTAAGGGTTGATGCAGATGAACCTCCAATAGTTTTATTCATTAGCGAAAAAGACTTTGGATCTTACGCGGAGGGTGCAGGAAATGGCAAGCTGATTAGTAGTATATGGTTCGCAGGCATCGACAAAAATTCTTTTATTTCCAACAACATACAATATCCAAAATTACTGGCTGATAGTTTTGAAAGGAAAATTAAAACCAGCCTAGCTGGATCGACGGTTTTTGTCTCCTCTATAAAAGGCATAGTTTTGAATATTGAAGACAAAGCGAATGCGGCAAATGTTAGCCTATCAGTACTTATAACATCGCTTATAACTTGCGGGATTTTGCTCGTTGCTCTTGCTGCAAGAAATTTAACTTCATCTAGAAACCCACACTTTACACTTTTAAAATTAAGAGGCGCTTCGTTAAAAAGTTTGCTAAATTTTTATATAATCGAAATCTTGATAATTACATTTGCTACTAGTGTTTTAGCACCTTTAATCGCCATGCTAATTTCGAAATTATTGATACATTTCACAGGAATTTCTTCACAATCAATAGGCAGTTTTTCTCTGCTACTAAATTCTCCGATAGCATTTCTTTATTCTTTCATAGTTGCAGTTATAGCGGGCCTTGTATCTTCTTTAGTTAGCATAATCTCTCTATTCCAAGCAGGAAGAAAAATAAATTATGCACGCTCTGGAACTGAATCTCCTTCTCTAATTCAAAAACATTTTTTTGATGGCATACTATTGCTCCTAGGATTCATCGCAATATGGTATTTGTTATTCACCGACACCGCATTTGGCTCAGCTAAAGATGGTACTTCTCAATTAACTTCGATGTTACTCCCAAGTATACTTTTGGTAGCAATTGCACTCCTTTTTATCCGACTATTTCCAATGGCTATCCGCTATCTCAGCGGCCGATCTACTTCTATTTTAAATTTGTTATGGCTACTCGGTTTCTCATATGTTTCTATATACATATTTTGGCAAATAATGAATGATTCTGCTATTTTTGTGTTCCTAGAGCTATCTGTATTTGTCTGTTTAATGGCAATAGGATATGCGCTAACTGCAATGAAGCATGATAAGCCAATAATTTGGATGCTTGGCTTAATAATACAATCCTCCACAATACTTTTCCTTTATGAATTTTCAAGGATTGAAACTACGTCAATTATTCAATTAAGCTTAATTTATTTAGGATTAATGGTCTTACTTCAATTAATATATCCATTGCTTAAATTAATTGAAAATCGTTCTCCACTGTGGATTTCAATGCCCCTGCTAAAACTAGATAGGGGTGAGCGCTACTATTCAACTCTTTTGCTATTAGTAATAACTTCCGCAGGACTTATAACTATGGCATCCACCGTAGGCGGAACTTTTAGCAAGGTGCAGACTGATAGAGCCTGGTATCAAAACGCAACTGATATTAAAGTGACCGGGATATCAAAATTCATGCAAGATGATGCAAAGAAGTTGCAAGAAAAATACCAGTCATTTGATGGAGTGGAAACTGCTACACGGGTAATGCGAATTAATGGAGGAGTTGGATCCGTATCCAATGAAATACTAGCAGTAGATCCCGTTGCTTTTGCTAATGCGGCTCAATTTAGAGAAGATTTTTCAAATGGAGAAAGCCAAAAAATCCTAAATCGGTTGGATGTGCCTCTTAATGAAAATGCTTTGTTTCTCCCTGAATCCTCAACCGAAATAGGTATGTGGGTGAAACCTTCAAGAAAATTTACCAATCTTTTTCTATTAGCAGTGTTACAAGGCGATGAAGGAAAAACAAGGACTATATCTCTTGGGGCTTTAAACAAATCTAATTGGAATCGAATGAGCGCAAAGATACCAAGCACTTTAAAATCTCCTGTAGAGCTTCTTTCTGTTCAAATTCACGAGCCTGGAATAGCAAAAAATTCAAAGGCCAAACGTACCCCAGGAAACGTGTATCTTGACCAGCTCTTTGTCATCAACGAAACCAACCAAGAAACTATCATTGATGAAATGGAAACTCAAAGATGGTCTCCAATACCTACCACACTTATTGCTCCAGATTATGTTGAGATAACAAAAGATCATGTCTATTCTGGCGAATTTAGCACCAGATATAAATTTGGTGTATTTGCAAATTTAGATGTGCGTGGCATATATATAAACAACATAGCCTCCGGTAGAATACCAGTGATTGCAAGCAAATATTTCGAAGCCTTGGATGGTTATGAAATTAATCAAGGATTCTATGGTACGGTATCCGGACGACTAACTCCCCTAGTTGTGATAGATACAATTGACTACTTTCCAACTCTTTACCCTGAAAAAACGATGTTTCTGATAGGTAATATCGACCACCTGAAAAGATATTTGAACATCATGAGCAGACTGGAAAGCATAGAACCAAGTGAAGTATACGTAGATACCGATGCTTCTATAAATATGGAGACCGGCAGTCTTATCAAAAGCATTAGTCCTAGAGGAGTGTCGGTATCTGATATAACATCCACGTTGAATGAAATTAAATCGGGAAATATCCATCTAACAGGGTGGCAGCTTCTTTCAATCACTTCAGTTATTTTTGTCATAATTTCAATATCCATAGGAAATTATAGTCATTTGGACTTTTTATCAAAAACCTCAGCCTCAACTACCGCATTGTTACAAGCCTTAGGAATCAATAAATTAGAAATTGCCATAATCAATTTAGTCGAACATTTCCTTGTAATGGGATGTGGGCTAATAGTCGGAACATTAGTAGGCAGACAAATAAGTTTATTAATTGTTACCAACCTAACTCCCGCAGGTGCTTTGGATACAACCTCTCCACCTATTATCGTGACAACTGAATGGATGGTTATGCTTCCGGCTATTATAGTAATTACCGTGATGATGCTATTAACTCAAGCTGCAGCAAGCATAAAAATTTACAAAACAGACATACCCTCTATAACAAGGATTGGTTAAAAATGCTAAATTCAAAACGCGCGGAGAAATATGAATAGACTTTTGAGTGCTTGGATTATAGGCTCGAAACGCAGTCTTTCGCAATGGAAGCTGTTAACTTCTTTAGTTTTAGGAGTGATTCTCGCATGCACGATCATTTCAAGCTCGTTTATTTACCTTGATTCTCTAGAAGAAATCGCTTTAGACTTAGCTCTCATTGAAGCCTCCGACCAAGAACATGATTTAATCCTCCAAGCAAAGGCCGGTCCAGTTTCAAATTCCCAACATTCTTTATTAAACGCAACTGTATCAGAAACGATAACTTCACTTGTTGGAAATATTGAAGAGGATCGTTTTACAGCCATTAAATCTCCTACGCTTTTTGTTACAAAACCTGGCTTCGAATCAGACGCTGGCCAAACCAATGACCGGGGGTATTTTGTCTCCCTTCCTGAATTAAAACAAAATATAACAGTTATTGAAGGGAATATTGAAATTCCAGAGTACTATCCTTATTTTGATCAAAAAAGTCTTTACCTAGGAGCATTGGTTCCGAAAGAAGCTGCTGAATTATTCGACTTGACGGTCGGAAACAAAATAATTGCGTTTCCCACATGGAATGATGCTTTTGAAAGTGTCATTGTAGAAATCACAGGGGTTTTCGAACGAAAAGCTAATGCAAAAAACATCTGGTATTTGGAAGAAACAGTACTAGAAGCTTCTACTGGAGCAACTTTTGCAACCATACCGTTCTATATACCACAACAAACTTTCTTGAATGATTTTGGTCCAGCTTTTGAAAAGCTGGAAGGGACTTATATTTGGTATTCTGACATCAACCATAACGCTATAGCTGCTTCCCAAACAACCGAAATTCGACAAAACCTTCAGGGACTCAAAGAAGCACTTACACCTATCCTGCCATCATATTCACAAAAAACAAAACTTGAAAAAATACTTGAGGGATACGATAGACGTTTGTTTTATAGCAAGCTCCCAATGTTTGTTTTAATGATGTTAATCACATTTATTTGCTTGTACTATATTTCGGCCCTTAGTTCAATGAGTATCAGCCAAAGGTATGCTGAAATTGCTTTGATTAGAAGTAGGGGTGCCACTCAATTACAAACATTGGTTGTATTTGCATTAGAGGCATTAACGATTGGAGTTGCCGGAGTAATCCTTGGTCCATTATTAGGAGCTGCCACCATTAGCCTTTTAGGACTAATCGAACCACTAGCTTCCCTCCAGCCAGAACCCGGCTTACTCAAAGTCAAAATAAACTTCGAAACATATAGGATGAGTGCGATCGGTGGAGGTCTGAGCTTAATTTCGTTGTTAATTCCTGCTATTTTTGCCTCACGGCGAGAGCTCAAACAAAATCTTGAATTAGAAAATCGTCCTAATAAATTATCAGCGATTCAAAAATATTATATAGACGTACTGGCACTTGCATTAGTTTTGGTTATGCTAAGACAAATACAGGAACAAGGGTCTATAATTTCAGGTTCATTTGCTGAAACCACTGGCTTCAACCAATTGCTTTTGTTAATTCCAGGTATCATGTTGATTTCAGCTGGCTTAATTGTAGTAAGATTATTTCCGATTGTAATAAATATAGTAACTAAAATTCTCGCTCCAAAATTATCAGCAGGAGCAATTTTAGGCTTATGGCAACTTGGAAGAAACTCCGCACATCATTCTCAATTAACCATCTTGCTTACTCTAGCAACTGGTTTAGCATTGTTTGCTGCTAGTTTTGCCGCAACATTGAACAAAAATTTTGATGAACGAGTGTATTTTAAAGTTGGCTCTGATGTTAGAGTAAACGACCCTAAATTATTCGATAAGTGTTTGCAAGAAGGATATTTCAATTGTTACCCGGATCAATTTGCAATAGAAGCCGCAAACATTAAACAGGCTTACGAATCTATAGACAATATAGAGAAGGCAAGCCCTGTTTTACGCACTCTGGTGAGAGATAAACTTTCACCGATGAAAAATCAATATTTATTACTCGCAGCTGATACCAAAACGTTTTCCGAAGTGGCATGGTTTAGAGATGACTTTGCTGAAACTCCAATGAATGAACTGATTAGTTCTATAAACGAGCCTTATCAAGAAGATGGTTTAAAAATACCATTAGGCACTCAGTCATTAAGTTTGACCTTCAAATCCGATTACGTTCACCCTTCGGTCCGACTTACATTGAGGTTCAAAGACGATTTAGGCAAATTTTCAACTTACTCGATGGGAGACCTACAAACTAACACATGGCAAACTACGGCTTTAAAGATGCGAAAATATTCTGACCTTCCACCTCCTCCTCCACGAAGAAGATGGTGGTCGCTTAGAAGAAGGGCAGACCCAGAAGTCATAATTGTTGCTCCCGATAGTGAAAGCAATCGCCTTTATTTGGACTCTGTAAGAATCCATGAAAGATCACCTGACCGAAATTTGCTGGCGGGTTCAATAATATTCAAGGAAATATCTGCAACACTAGACAATGGAGAAACTATTGCAATTGAAAATTTTGATCAAGCAGGAGATTGGAATATATTATCATCATCATCACAGTCAATTGCAGATTCTGTCACAAATACAGAACTGGATGAAGGGGAATCTTCTGTCGTTTTCGCATGGAATGAAGGATATCCTGAAACAGCTAGAGGTATTTTTTATGGAAGCAAGCTCTCGGCAGTTCCAGCCCTAGCAAACGAAGCAATGCTGAGGCGTAGTGGACATAATATTGGAGACGTTATTACAGTTTCGATTTCGGGTCAAGAAACACCTATAGAAATTGTAGACAGATTTGGTATGTTCCCTACAATAACAAATACTAATCAACAGGTCTTAATCGCCGACCTTAACTTGATTACTCAGCACGTAAATGCTTCTTCTTTATATACACAATTAGCTGCAAACGAAGTATGGCTATCGTACAAAGAAAAGCCAGAAGACCCAACAACTTTCGCAAAGGCTTTGGGGCAAAGTTCCCTGTCACCGAAACCATTCGTACTAGAAACAGAAGCCGAATTAAGGGAAGCAAACATGGACCCTCTTGTAGACGCTGGATGGCAATCCTTATTATTTTATTCATTGGGAGTAGTACTTATTCTTGCAACAATAGGTTTCACATTCCACAGTTATATATCGTTTAGAAACCGCATCCAACAGTTTGCCTTGCTTAAAACCATTGGTTTATCAAGATTACAACTTGTTACATCATTTATTTTAGAACAAAGCTTTATAATTTTACTTAGCTTTACTCTGGGAGCTTGGCTGGGAAGGCAAATAGGCGGAGTAATGATGCCTTATTTAGCATTTGATCAATGGGGAGTAGAAGTTATGCCGCCATTTATAATAGAGACTAACTGGTACGACCTTTTAATAAATTATTCTATAATATGTATAATCTTCCTCATAGTTTCTTATTTGGTCGTATTCATGACAACTAGAACATCGGTAACCTCAATAATGCGTTTAGGAGACAAATAATCTAGTGATTACAGAAAATAATAATAAATATATTTTGTGCGAAGATATTTTCAAGATTTACAAAATAGCAGAGTTAGAAGTTGTGGCTTTAAGGGGATTAGACCTTGAGGTTAATCAAGGCGAAGTTGTAGCTATAGTAGGAGCTAGTGGTAGCGGGAAAAGCACATTACTGAATATCATAGCTGGCTATGATATTCCATCTGCAGGTAAAGTTGAAGTTGCCGGAAATGACTTATCTAAACTCAGCGTTAAAGAAGTTGAATCTTATAGAAGAAGTGAAATAGGTTTCATATGGCAACAAGCAGTTCGCAACCTTTTTCCTTATTTGACGGCTCAAGAAAACGTTGAGCTTCCTATGCTTTTAAGTGGGATATCACCTAAACAAAGAAAAGAGCACTCATTATATCTTTTGAATCTTGTGGGGCTAGACCATCGACTATCTCATACTCCCCAAAAGCTATCCGGAGGTGAACAACAGAGAGTTGCAATCGCAGTAGCGTTAGCGAATCAACCCAAATTGATATTAGCCGACGAACCAACCGGAGAACTTGACCGCAAAACAGCAAATACTGTATTGGAACTTCTCAATAAATTAAATTCGGAACTTAAGACTACTCTAGTAATTGTGACTCATGACCCTGAAATCATGCATCAGGTACCTCGCGTCATTACTATTAGAGATGGAAAAGCTTCATCGGAAATCGTTAACCTTAATATGACAGAAAAATCATTTGCACCGTCTCCAGACAAAGAAAACACATATGTAAACTATACTCTTCTCGACCGTGCTGGAAGAATGCAAATACCTAGAGAATATGTGCAGCAATTTAACATAAATCAAAGGGTTAAACTTTCGGTAGTTAACGACCACCTTGTTATAATGCCAGATCCTGAAGCCAATTAGAGGATTGATAATGAGCACATCATTATTTGATCTTACAGATAAAGTTGCACTTGTCACTGGCGGAAATGGAGGCATAGGTTTTTCAATAGCTAAAGGCCTAGGCCAATCAGGAGCCAAAATCATCGTTGGCGCAAGAAATAGCGACAAATCAGATGAAGCTACAAAAAAACTTGTTGATTTAGGCATTTCAGCAACGAATTTAGATATTGACGTTACACAAGAAGAGTCGGTCAACAGAGCATTTATTCAAATAAGTAATACTTTCAAACGATTAGATATATTAGTAAATAATGCAGGTATCGCTATTCGAAAAATGCCTCAAGAATATACGCTAGAAGAATGGAATACCGTACTTAATACCAACCTTACTGGCGCCCATTTGTGCTGCCAGAAAGCTTATCCGTTAATGGTTCAAGCCGGAGGAGGTAAAATAATCAACATAGGATCAATGACCTCTATTTTTGGTAGCGACTGGGTAGCTCCGTATGCAGCTAGTAAGGGAGGCATAGTCCAGCTAACTAAAAGCCTGGCGATTGCGTGGGCTAATGAAAAAATACAAGTAAACTCTATCCTTCCGGGATGGATACATACCGAATTAACCAAAACTTATAAAACCACTAGAATCAAGCGTTACGTTGAAATCAAGGAAAGGATTCCTCAGGGTTCCTGGGGTGAACCGAATGACATGGCTGGTACAGCTATATTTTTAAGTAGCCGTGCTTCAGATTATGTTACTGGAACATCAATAATTGTTGACGGGGGTTATTCAATTAACTGAATTAACCCGACCAATCTTCCTTTCAACAATATGGAGTGAATAATTGACAACCAAAATACATCTTTCTATTGATGCCGATATAGCCACTATAAGAATAGACAACGTCTTAAGTTTAAACTCTATCGACTATAACGGATGGAGTAATCTACAACAGATATGCACAGATTTGGCAAAATCTAAAGAAATTAAAGTCGCTATATTCACAGGAACAGGCAAT
Organism: uncultured Dehalococcoidia bacterium; assembly: GCA_964645865.1. Lineage (GTDB taxonomy): Bacteria > Chloroflexota > Dehalococcoidia > Lucifugimonadales > OSU-TB39 > OSU-TB39. The sequence continues at coordinate 17,726 of CAZYCG010000017.1, forward strand.
AAATGTTTTTCGTCAGGTGCGGATATTAAAGATTTTTTGGCCACTCGCTATGATAAACCTTCTGCCAAAAAATACGCGGAGGTATTTGACGGAGCTCTAAACGCAATTGAATTGATACCTTTCCCTACTATCAGTCTTATCAAAGGTTTATGCTTTGGTGGCGGATGTGAGCTCGCTATGACAACGGATATCCGAATCGCTTCAGACACAAGTGTTTTTGCAATACCAGTATCAAAGTTAGGAATTTTGATAGGTTACGGTGAAATGAAAAGGCTTATCCAAATTGTCGGAAAAGGCACAGCTTCTTATTTATTATATTCGGGCAAAAGACTTGATTCTCAAAATGCTTTAAGAGTTGGTTTAATTAATGAAATTAAAAGCTTAGATGCAATTGATAGTTACGTTTCAGAACTAGCACAAGATATTTCAAAAACTGCTCCTTTATCACACGCCAAGCATAAACAAATCATGAAAATCGTATTGGATAATCCTAGTTTGTCCAATTTATCTAATGAAGAAAAATCTTTGCCTTTCGGAAACTTTGACTCTTCTGATTATCAAGAAGGTATGTCTGCTTTCATTGAACATAGGGCCCCCAAATTCAAAGGTTTTTAAATTCAACTTTTATCCGTTCAAGTTTTTGAGAGTTGTCGACGCAACATACGTTGCGCTATCAATTAATTGCTCTATTTCATTTTCACCAGTAGCAACGCTTAGCGCCCCTGTGCATTTACCAAAAAGCAACACCCCTCTATCCAACATTCCTTTAAACATAGCTTTTTTCATATGCTGATCCGCTAATTTCATTGTTCTATAATCAACTACATCATGCTTAGAAAAATGCATGCCAAATAAAGAGCCTGTACCGGTTACCTGTGCAGGAATCCCTAATTCATCAAAAACGGTTTGAAGTTCGATTCTAACTCGGTTTCCCATCTCATTCAATTTGACATAATTTTCCTTTGTCAATTGGCTTAATGTTGCTTCACCTGCAACCATCGTCATCGGATTGGCATTAAATGTACCTGAATGTTCTATTACCGGTCCTGACACAGGATTATATAGCTCCATTAAATCTTTCCTTCCTCCCCACGCACCTACCGGCATTCCACCACCTATTATTTTTCCAAAGGTTGTTAAATCTGGAACGATTCCTAATTCCTGCTGTGCACCACCTTGTGAAAGCCTAAAACTTTGCACTTCATCAAATATCAACAGTATCCCTGTTTTGGCAGTAGCCTCTCTAAGCTTTGTTATAAATTCATGAGATGCTGGAACATATCCAATATTTGAAAACACAGGCTCCAAAATTATGCAAGCTAATTCATTTCCGTGTTTTGCAATGAGATTTTCAACTGCTGAGATATTATTGTATGGAAAAACTAATACATCTTGTAATACCGATGGAGGTTGTCCTGGCCATTCAGGCACTCCCAAAAAATCATTCCTTTCCTCTGTTGTTATATCGTGAGAAACACTGACGCTTACATATTCATGAGTGCCGTGATAGCCTCCTTCTATCTTGGCTATTTTATGTCGCCCAGTGAATGCCCTAGCCAATCTTATAGCATTCAAGGTTGCCTCGGTTCCTGAATTTGTGAATCTTATTTTGTCAACAGATTCAACCCTGTCACAAATCATTTTAGAAAGCTTAATTTGTGATTCAGAGGGGACACCATAACTTAATCCCTTTTTAACCTGTTTTTCCACTGCTTTACCAACTGCGGGATGATTATGTCCCAAAATATGAGTTGTTGCGTTCAGCATAAAATCAAGAAATTTGTTACCATCAACATCGTAAATATAGTGACCTTCAGCTTTATCGGCAAAGAAAGGGTATGGTTCAAAATAAGCTGCTGCCCTGGAACTACCTCCTGGCAAATAATTTTCTGCTTCAATATTCATTGCGTGTGATTTTGTAGTCAGCTTTTCATAAATCCCATTCTCGTCTAACATCTAATCCTCCATATATAAACTTCACTTTATTGTTACTGGGCTGTCCAACCACCATCAATTACTAATTCGCTTCCAGTAATTAAAGATGCCTCGTCAGAACTCAAAAATAATGCCCCATACGAAATATCCCTTACCGTAGCAAATCTGCCTAAAGGAACCCCCTTCCTACGCTCTTCAGACTCTTCTTTGGTTATAAAAAGTTCATCTAGCATTTGTGTTGCCATCGGCCCGGGATGTATAGTGTTCGCTCTAATACCTTGTGCGGCATACTGAATAGCTACAGATTTGGTGAAAAGCCTGATTGCTCCTTTAGCTGAATTATATGCAACAGACTGTTTTGAACCAATGATACCAGCTATTGAAGATATGGAAACTATGGACCCATTACCCTGTTTCTTCA
>CAZYCG010000017.1:20181-22203 GCA_964645865.1 uncultured Dehalococcoidia bacterium
ATGATACCAGCTATTGAAGATATGGAAACTATGGACCCATTACCCTGTTTCTTCATTTGGGGCAAAACCGCTTTTGTTCCTACGAAGACACCTTTTGAATTTACTCTAAAAACCCTGTCCCAATCTTCTATTTCGGTCGTTTCCAAGTTTCCTCTATGATATACCCCCGCATTATTAACTAATATATCAATTCGCCCATATTCTTTAATAACTTTAGATACTAAATTAGACCAATCCGAGGCAGAAGTGACATCCAAGTGAAAATAAAAAGCTTCGTTTCCTTTGCTTTGAATTTTTTCTGACTCCAATAGACCATCATGATCGTTTATATCAGTTACAATCACCTTAGAACCATTAGCTGCATATAGCCTTGCAATGTCTAAGCCCAGACCCTTAGCTGCCCCAGTTATTATTGAAACTTTACCATCCAATCTCATACACAAACCATCTTAACTAAATGTGTTTTTAATCAATTGGTCATTCATGCTACCCGACCGAAATCCTTGTAAATCAACGGTAACGTAAACATATCCTAATTTCTTCAAGTTTTCCGTTATTTTCCGATTATTATCTTCATTCATTAAAATTGAGATTTGCTCCTTGGGCACTTCAATTCTTGCTAGGTTTCCATGGTGCCTTACTCTTACCTGATCTATTCCAAGACTTTTAACATGCTTTTCAGCTATAGAAATTCTATTTAAAATCCCATCTGTTATTTTGATCCCATAGGCAACTCTAGACGACAGACAAGCCTGAGCAGGCTTGTCCCAATTAGATATATTTATTTCTTTAGCTATAGCTCGAACTTCTTTTTTGTTGATGCCTGATTCGACCAATGGGCTTCTTATCATAAAATCCTTAGATGCTTTGATTCCCGGTCTAAAATCTCCTAAATCATCAACATTTGTGCCATTAGCAATCCAAGGTATTTCTTCATTCAATGCAAGCTTTTTTAGTTCCGTATATAGCTCCTCTTTGCAAAAATAACATCTTTGGGGGGTGTTGACTTTGTACTCAGGTTTTTCGACTTCTTTAGTATAAATAACTCTATGATTGAAGCTTAATTGATTAGCTATTTTCAACAATTCATCAAATTCGCTTTTAGCTAAACTAGCAGAATTTGCTGTAACAATAACTGCCTTTTGACCCAAAGTTTCTTGTGCAACAGCCGCCACCAACGTGCTGTCTACACCGCCCGAAAATGCAACAATTGTTGATTCCATCGCGCGGATAGTTTCAGAAAGTGAATCATATTTTCTCTTAAGGTTTATATCTTTAAATTCCGCTTGCATAACGTCTATTTTTAAATTCACATAATTCAAGTTAACTCATCATATCATCAATTTTAATGACTAGCTTTAAGATAGTATAATCAAGTTAATTGAATTTAGGGGGTGCAAAAATAGATAAAAAAGAACTTAGTCATTTGCTAAACGAATTTAAGGCGGGCAAAATCACTTCAGAAGCGGTCGAAGATATCCTCTCGCTATTCCCATATGAAGATATCGTTCATACTAAAGTTGACCATCATCGATCTCTTAGAAAAGGATTCCCTGAAGTTATTTACGGTAAAGGTAAAACGCCGAATCAAATTTTAGACATTATTAAAGCTTTATCAGCAACAACTAATAAAATCTTAGTTACAAAGGTATCTTACGACGTATTCAAAAAAATAGAGCCTTACTTTAAAGACGCTAATTTTGATGAAATTGCTAAAACAATAACGATCAACAAAGACCCAATCAATACGCCATTAAAAGGCTTAGCTATAGTAACCGCAGGAACTTCAGATATGCCCGTAGCAAAAGAGGCACTTATAACTGCACAGATCATGGGACTAGATCCAGAAACTCATTTTGATGTTGGGGTAGCAGGAATTCACAGACTATTGTCAACCCTGCCTAAAATCAGAACAGCTAAAGTTATCATTGTTGTTGCAGGCATGGAAGGCGCGCTAGCTTCTGTTGTTGGCGGCTTGGTAGACGTTCCAGTAATTGCAGTTCCAACAAGTACTGGTTACGG